>DAOORG010000171.1:0-5630 GCA_035389165.1 Chitinophagales bacterium | reverse complement strand
AATGAGAAGAACCACTTCTCCCAATATAATATCCTTATACGCAAGCATGGCAGTAGCAATTTTTTCTACTGCCATCTTTTTATTAATTAATACCCTCTTTAAACTGAGTGCCACACCAAAAGAGTACCTGATTTATGCACTCATTATTTTCATTATCACGTTTATTTTCTTCAAGTTTATTTTAGTTCGGTTTATTTACAGCAAAATAAAAATCATTTACAAAACAATTGGCAAGCCTTTGAAATTTCAGAATGAAGTGAAAGAAGGAAGTACCAATGTGCTGAAAACGGTAGAACGCGATGTGGCGGAATGGGCCATCAATAAAAACAAGCAGATACGTGAGTTGCGCAAGATGGAACAATATCGTAAAGAGTTTGTCGGCAATGTTTCTCATGAATTGAAAACACCGATTTTTAACGCACAAGGTTATATAGAAACCGTGCTGGACAGCGATTTGGATGATCCGGAATTTATAAAACAATACCTGGAAAAAGCAAACAGTAATATAGAGCGACTGGAAAATATTGTGACGGATTTACTCGAAATTTCCAAGTTTGAAACCGGACGTATTGAGCTGCATAAAGAAGCGTTTGATATGGTAAAACTTATAAAAAAAGTTTTCTTTCAGTTTCAGCATATGGCTCAGCAGAAACAAGTGGCCATGACAGTGCATAGCGATGAAAACACGATTTTCGTTTTTGCCGACCCGAAGCGAATTACACAGGTGCTCGAAAATCTGATTTCTAACTCTATTAAATACGGAAAAGAAGGCGGTGCTACGGATATTTATTTTCACGACCTGGATGATCAGTTTTTAGTAGAGATTTCTGACAACGGACCCGGAATTTCTAAAGAACATTTGCCGCGTTTATTTGAGCGTTTCTATCGCGCAGATAAAAGCAGAAACCGAAAAATTAACGGAACCGGTTTAGGGTTGTCTATCGTAAAAAATATTATTGAAGCACACGAGCAAACCATTAACGTAAGAAGTGAATTAGGAAATGGTACCACGTTTAGTTTTACGTTGGAGAAGTATATTCCTGAATAACAACTATAAAACTAGTATAAGATGGACAGAAGTTCTCAGCTAACAAATGATGCGATTATATTATTAGCAGCGGACTCCAGTCAAGGGTTTTTAAATAAAGGAATTACTTTAGAAAACATAATATGGACTATCGATGCTGTAGATAGAAATGTTTTAACATACGAAGAATTTGATGATTCAGTTAAAAGGTTGTTATCAATAGAATTTATAAAGCTGAAAGCTGAAAAGATTTACATTACAGAATATTATCGGAAACAAAAGAAAGATTATTGTAAAAAGGTTTCAGGGCTTACAAATCAACTTCAAGAACTTAAAAAGTTATTGAGTCAAACTATAGATTATAATAAGAATACTGAGTCTGATAATTCAATAGATAAAGTTATAAATTTAAATTCCTACGAAACAGCAGTAACAAGTTATAGAGCAAAAGTTGATGAATATATTTCAAAACTTAAATAACATCAGTTATGTATTATACACTAAAACTCACAATACCTCACCACTTTAGTTTTATACAAAATATTTCCCTGACTGTTTTTTACCAGTAAAATATTTACACCGATAGAAAAATCAGTGACTTGTAAATAAATAATATTTTGCGAAGTCTTGTATTCAGCTTTTTGCTGCGAAATCAATTTTCCGGATTCATCAATAACTTCGAGAACCAACGTTTCATCTATTGGATGACGAATGTTTAGTTTAGGCTGTAATAAACAGGAAATAGGATTTGGTGTCAGGCTGATATAGTTGTTTCCGATTTCAATACTGTCTTCTTTGCACCAGTAAAACGTTTCAAAATTATTACAATCACCTAAAGAGGTAGATGTAATCGAATCACTGGCAATATGTGTGCCTGAAGTGAAGGTGTTTTGAGAAACAGACTTTATAAACTCTACGGTTTTTCTGTTTACATAATTGATGGCTTCTGCATCGCCGCCTTGTGGTGCTGTCAGGGAATTAAATCCATGATTAAATCCGCAGAAAACATGTAAACTATACGGACTGTTATACTGTTCAAGAGTTTTAGTGAAAATACCGGGTCCGTAGGAACGTATGGTATTACTGCAATTGCCGAGCCAGCCGTTATAAAAATCTACCGCGCCGTCGCACGAATTATTGAACAATAAGGTTGGATAATTTTTCACGATGGCAGCATCATTCTTGTAAAAACCGCCAACTATACTGATGATGCCAGCCACATCTGTAGAGTTGGTATAGGTATTGCTTTGGTTATCCAACTTGCCTAATCGAGCTATTCTGTCGGCATCAATACTGGCGTCATTGACATACAAATGATGCAGCACTAAAAAACCACCGGAACTGATACCCATGAGGTAGATTTTATTGGAATCTATGCCAAGTGCCGTTGCATTCGCTTTGCAGTATCGAATCAATGCTCTGTTGTCCTGATAAGCGCGATGAGCTGCATCTTCAAATTTCTCCGGCGTTACGCTTTCACACAGCGGTTTTGTAGAAGACTCATACCAGCCTTGTCTGAAATCCGGTAACACTGCACTGATGTTATTAGCAGTAAGATACTCAGAAAAAACTTTGAGCACGGCAAGATTTCTGTCGCCGGATGCATAACCGCCACCGTGATAAATAATCACCATTGGCAAATTATTGGAGAACAAAGTTGGTTTGTACAAATCCGCTTTTAAATCTATTGCCTGACCGGAATAGTCTTTGTTATTTCCATACGTAAAAGTTGATTTAACAGCCGTTATTTGCGTTTCCCGATTGGATGTATACGGCTGTGCATGGATGGAAACTGTAAGGACAATCAATGCAATGAATGATGATTGACGGAACAGGGTTTTTAGGTTATGCATATTTTTCTATGATTTTATCGCAAGCTTTATCCAGCATATCAAAAACAGTCTGAAATCCGTTATTATCGAAATAAGGATCCGGAACGCTGATGTTTTCATCCGGATAGACTTCATCCATAATGAGTTTAATTTTATTTTCTTCTTCTTTGTCAAATGCCCAACGCATCAAATCTTTATAATTCGAGATGTCCATGGCAAAAATCAGGTCAAATTCTTCGTAATCAGAACTGTTGATGCTCCTGGCACGCTGACCGGAAATATCGATGCCTTGTTTTGCAGCAACGTCCACAGAGCGTTTGTCAGGTGCAGCACCTAAATGCCATTTTCCGGTTCCGGCACTGTCAATAGTCCAATCTAATTTTTTCTGAGCACATTTATGTCTTAAAATTCCTTCTGCAAGCGGTGAACGACAAATATTTCCAAGGCAAACCATTAAAACTTTCATTGGTACTGTTTTTGTAATTATTCTGATATGAAAAACAAAAATGAATGTTTTATCTTACAACGCAAAATGAAGCGGCTTATTTTTAGTATATTATTTATTGTTCCTGTTGGTCTCTATTCCGCAAATCATAAAAAATGGAAACAGACTGCTTCAGGGATTTTCTATAAAATTTATACAAATGATACCGCAAAACTAAAGCCTGTTTACGGTGATCATATCTGGATGCACTTGCGTAAATTTTCACCTAAGAAAAAAGAAATATTTAATACCAGAATTTTTGACACTAAACGCGGTGTGGAAATGGACTATAAGCAGCCGGTTAAAGAGATTGATGTAACCGAGATTTTCGCATATATGGGAATTGGTGATTCTGCATTTGTAAAAATTCCTAGCGCTGTCTATGACAGCAATGGAAGTGCTAAAAAATACTATACGTTCTGGCTTAACCTTATCGATTTTAAACAGAAAGATGCTTATATCTCTGAAAAAGCGGAACAAGACAAGTTGCAAAACAGCATAGATTCTTTTGCTATTATGGATTATCTGCAAAAAAATAATCTACTAGATGCCACTGCTGATTTTTATGGCAATTGGTATTTGCGACAAGATTTTGGAAAAGGGAAACCGGTGAAAAACGGAGATAGTGTAAATGTACATTATACAGGAAAGTTGTTAAATGGGTTTGAGTTTGATAATTCCTACGGAAGAAATCAGACGTTGCCATTTATTATTGGAAAGAAACAGGTGATTGACGGTTTGGATAAAGGCATTCAGAATTTTTATATCGGCGATAAAGGCTTGCTTATTATACCAAGCAAGCTTGGATATGGCGATAAGGAAGTTGGAAAAATACCGGCTAATTCTGTGTTGATTTTTGAAATAGAAATTTTAGAGTAGTACTACAGTTGAGCAGAAATAATAGCCGCAACTTTTTCCATTTCTTCTTTTGTGTTATAAATATGTGGCGACAAGCGAATACCAAAAGCACGTGCATCAAATAAGATGTTGTTAGCTTTCAGTGCGGTAATAATTTTTTCCTGATGTTCTTTAAAGTTTATAATCATGGTGCCGCTGCGCTGATGTTCATTTTTCGGTGATACTATATATTGCGGTGCAATGGCATTGATTAGCTGATCGGACAAGCTGACATTGTGATTTCTGATGTTGTCGATTCCAATTTTAGTTAAATAGTTTATGCTGTGAGTGGCCAGCACAAAAGGCAGTACAGATGGTGTTCCGCCAAAAAATCGCAAGGCGGTATTGTCATATGTAAAATGATGGATGTCAAATTCAAACGGATTTTCATGCGAAAACCAGCCGACATCTATTGGTTTGCATTGCGAAATTATACTTGGATTTACGTATAAAAATCCGGCACCAGGACCACCGCATAACCATTTAACACAAGAGCCGATTACAAATGATGCGTTCCAGGTTTCTAAATTTATTGGTAAAATTCCAACAGACTGTGCTACATCTACTACAGATAAAATACTTTTTTTATTCGCTATAGCTGTAATATCGCTTACCGGTACCTGCACACCTGTGTTGGATTGCACTTGAGTGATGATTACCCATTGTACATCATTTGTCATGGCGTCATTCCAAACGTCAGGATTGGTTTGGTCTACATCTTTAGGAATAAATTTTAATTCGTAGCCTAAGATTTTTGCTTGTGCTGCCACAAAACCAACAGACGGAAAATCGTATTCACTTAGTAAGATAGTTTTCTTGTCTTCTTGTCTTGGCAGCGAAAAAAGTACTTTAGTAAATGCACTGGACACATTAGTTTGCGGACAAAAATTTTCTGGCTTGCTATGCAGTAAACTACCTAAGCTTTTTTGAAAATCAGTAAAAACTTGCATCCAGTCGTGCCACGGCTCGTTGCTTTTCCAGGCTTTGAAAAAAAGTTCGTCTGCGTTGGATTCGCTTGTTTTTAAAGGTCTTCCAACAGAATGATTTAATAAATAAATGGAATCATTCATTGAAAAATCATTTCTTATGTTGTTGGTGCTTAGCATATAAATTATCGAATAGAATCTTTGAAACACATAGAAACATAGTTTCTTTTCTTATGACAATATAGCAAGAATTGTATAGACGCAAGCTTTTACATAGTGCATGTGAAAATTTTAATTCTATTTTACCATTTTACTATGTGTCTATGTGTTTCAAAAAGTTGTTTAAAATTGTTATTGTAAAGCTGCTTTTAGTTGTTGTATATCATTATAGCGTGTATATAAATCATTTCGTAAAGCAGCAGTGCGTTGATCACGTAGCTTTTCTAGTGCATTCAGCAATACCG
>DAOORG010000170.1:2192-5635 GCA_035389165.1 Chitinophagales bacterium | reverse complement strand
TCTATTGAATTAACCAACACTGCAACACAAGCTAATAATTACGGCATTCTTTCAAATATGAATAATGCATCAGGTACAAGTGCTATAGGTATCAATACTAATTTTTCAAATCTTGGAAATGGAACACTTACTGGTATTTACACCAATATGGGTGTTTTTACAGGAGCTGGAACTGGGACACATTTTGGAACCAGAAATGTAATATATGGTTCTGGCCCTATTTATGGAACACATAATTTAATAACAAATAACGGGTCTAGTTCAGTAACTGAACAAGTTGGTACTTACACAGACATGCCTGGTAGTCTTGTTCCAAGCTATGGTGTTAAAAATAGAATGACAGGTTCTGGTGGTAATAAATATGGAACATCAAATTTACTAGCTTTTGGAAATTTAAATATAGGAACAGAGAATTTTCTAAGTTTTGGTGGTACATCTTATGGTACGTATAATGGTATTGGTAGTTTTTCCAATTATGGATTTGGTTCATACACTAAAATAGATATGTTGCAAGGTGAAGCATATGGCACAAAAAATATATTTACAGGTAGCAGTACAGGTTCAAAATATGGAACATACGATTCAATGGCAACAACAGGCACAGGTCCACAATACGGAAAATATACAGAATTAACCGGTGCAGGAAGTGGTCAGCAGATTGGAGCTTACAATCTAATTTCAAATACCGGAAATGCATTTCATTATGGTGCTGCAAATTATTTAACAGGCAATGGTGCAGGTTTGCAGCACGGTATCCAGAATACCATAGATAACTCAGGAAATGCATCTCATTTTGGTATAAAAAATGATTTAAGCGGCGCAGGAACAGGTATTCATTATGGTGCTGCTAATTATATATCAGGTGCTGGTACAAACTGGCAATTGGGAACGTATAATGAATTGACGAACTCAGGAAACGGTGAACATTATGGTGCAAAAAACTATCTGTCTGGTACTGGTACTGGTCCGCATTACGGCAGTCATAATGTACTCACAGGATCTGGTATTGGTGCACAGCATGGAACATTAAATGCAATCGATAATAGTGGTACTGCTATACATTATGGAACCTCTAACTATATCTCAGGCACTGGCACAAACTGGCAATTAGGTACGTATAACGAAATAACAAATTCAGGAAACGGCGATCATTACGCAGTTAAAAATTATATGGATGGCTCAGGTTCCGGACCGCATATAGGTGTGCAAAATGATATTATAGGTTCTGGAAATGGTAATCATTATGGCGTGAATTCAGGATTGAGCAGTAGTGGTTCTGGTAATCATTTTGGTGTTAGAAATATATTGTCAGGAACAGGAACAGGAACAAAATATGCTTCTTATGATTCCATTCTGACAATAGCAGGTGGTAATGGATTTGGCGTTTTCTCATCTGCATTAGATACAGCAAACGATTATGCAGGTTTCTTCAGAGGGAAAGTTTCTATTGGTATGGACTACACAAATAATTATGTAATGCCAACCACACGCGGTACAAATAATCAAATCATTACCACAGACGGAAACGGCATAGCAAGTTGGAGCAATCCAAGAAATGTTATTGATACTATTGCATGGTTAACACGTGGAAATTCAACAACAGACACATCAAGAAATTTTATTGGTACATTAGATAATATGCCACTTAAATTCGCTGTCAATAATGTAAGAGCAGGGCTATTAGATCATGGCAGAGGTAATAATTTCATCGGTAAATTGGCAGGCACATCCAATACATCAGGCCAGCGAAATAATGCTGTAGGTACTTATGCTTTATATACCAATCTGGCAGCTAATGATATTGTGGCCATTGGTGATTCAGCAGTAAGTGTTTATACAGGTGCTGCAGGAAATCTTACAGCCATTGGTTCCGGCGCCATGAAAAATGCTACATGGGGCTTTAATACAGCTATTGGTTCTCATGCTATGTATAATTTTGGTGCTGGCACAGGCGGAAATTGGAATATTGCAATAGGTAATTACAGCATGTATAATGCAACAGGAAGTTCTGCGAGTGTAATAATAGGCGACTATTCATACAGGAATAATACTTCAGGATCAGAAAATAATGGTGTTGGTTATACCGTGTTGGATTCCAATACCACCGGATACTGGAATAATGCTTTTGGCTCTCAGGCTTTGCGAAATAATACAACCGGATATGATAATACGGCAATGGGAAACCATGTGATGATTAATAATAAAATAGGGTATCAGAATGCTGCATTTGGTGCAGGATCAATGCTTAATAATAATAATGGTAATAGTAATGTTGCCGTAGGTAGAGCTACGTTATTTAATAATACATCAGGTAGCAGCAATGTAGCAATAGGTAACAATGCTTTGGTTAACCACAAGATTTTTAATTTTAATGTCAGCGTTGGTGCAGAGTCAATGGAGTTGGATACATCAGGATATAGTAACGTTGCTGTCGGTTATCGTTCACTTCGTCAAAATATTAATGGAGTAGAAAATACCGCAATTGGTACAGGTGCTATGGAATTTGGTGGTTCTGTAAATAATAATGTGGCTCTTGGCAGAAGTGCAATGCAGAACTACGGAACCTCACAACATAATACAGCAGTAGGTTATCAATCTTTAACAAGCCAGACATTTACAAATGGAGGAACTGCTTTTGTTGGATATAATACAGCTATTGGTTTCCAGGCATTATATGCTAATAATCCAACGCTAACTTCCAATGCCAACAAAAACACAGCAGTTGGTTATGAAGCAAGTAGAAATAATACGCAAGGAACAAACAATACAACACTAGGAACCAGTGCAGCAAGAAGTAATACCACTGGCTCAAATAACGTAGCCGTTGGCGATAGCGCATTATATTCCAACAATCAAAGTGATATAACAGCTGTCGGAACAAAAGCATTGCGTAATAATCAAAGTACCTGGAACACTGCAGTAGGTGCATATGCTTTATATAAAAATACATCTGGTTTTACGAATACTGCTATTGGTTACAAATCCATGGAAAATAATGTGGATGGCTATAGAAATACGGTTGTTGGTGCTAACACATTAGACAATAATACAAGTGGCTATCAGAATGCGGGCTTAGGTTATTATGCGCTTAATAATAATACACTCGGCAACAATAATACAGGATTTGGTGCTTATGCTTTACGACTAAACACAACTGCCTCTCAAAATACTGCGGTCGGTTTTCAGGCAATGTACAGTCAGTCATTTGATAACGGTGGTGCAACATACAATGGCAACAATACAGCGCTAGGTTTTCAGGCTTTATATAACAACAATCCTACTACTACATCCAATGGTATACGTAACGTAGCACTTGGATTTCAGACATTATTCGATAACTCTACAGGCACTGGTAATACATCTGTAGGTTCAAATAGTTTAACCAATAATACGGTTGGAAATTATAATGTTGCCATCGGCGATAATGCAGCAGCATCTAATAC
>DAOORG010000170.1:0-2092 GCA_035389165.1 Chitinophagales bacterium | reverse complement strand
AGTGGTTTTTATGCAACAGGCAGCAGTAATACTTATGTTGGTAATAATGCAGGATACGGTGTATTAGGCTCTTCAACCGGTGGTGCGAATACAGGTCTTGGTAATCGCTCTATGCAGCAAATAACAACAGGTTATCAGAATACTGCTTCAGGAGATTATTCACTGCATAATATAACAACTGGTTTTCAGAATGCAGCTTTCGGTGCCGGTGCATTAGATTATTATACAACTGGTGACAGAAATACAGGTGTGGGTATGTTTAGCGGAAGAAGTGCTGCAAGCTTTTTTACAGGTGATGATAATGTGTATGCTGGTTATAATTCAGGCTCATCTAACTGGACTGGTAGTAATAATACTATTCTTGGTTCAAATGCAAACGTAAATACAACAAACTTAACCTATGCATCTGCTATTGGCTCCGGTGCCACTGTAAACTGTAGTAATTGCCTGGCATTAGGCGGTAATGCAGTTGCTAACAGAACCAGGGTTGGTATAAATTTTAATACACCAACTTTTACTTTAGATATAAATGAATTTTCTGGTACTTACGGTGGTGGAATTGGTTTAAGATTTGGTGTCAATTCTTGGGAAACGTTACATGCAAATACAACCAATTATTGGTTCAACTATAATGGTGCATTATCTGCGTGGATAAATAGCGCATCTGGCGCATACACTGCTGTTTCTGATAAACGTCTAAAATCTAACATCAGACCAATGGAATCTATTCTGGATAAAGTAATGCAATTAAATGTATCCAGATATGAATACAATCGTAATAATCCGAACAAAATACAATCTATTGGTTTACTCGCACAAGATGTTCAACCAATATTTCCTGAAGTAGTAAGCAAACAAGAAATAGAAGATCCGAATGCTGAAATGAAAGAAGTTTATGGGATTGATTATGCAGGTATGTCTGTAATAGCCATAAAAGCAATTCAGGAACAACAAAAGATTATCGAGCAACTCACCAAACGCATAGAAGAATTAGAAAAAAAATCAGATAAATAAATTGAACCGTGTATTAGAAAATTCAAATTATAAATGTCAATAAATAAACTATTTTTTTAAACCAAAAATACAGAAACAAATCACTCAGCTTTATATTAATCAGTATTGTTGCTTTATAATGTTGTGCAGGTAAATCATGCGTATTTTATTTCATGGTTTACAAGGATTATATAAATAAATATCGAGCTTAATTTTATCAATAATAAATCATATTGTATGAAATATTCAAGTTGATTTTCTTCACTAAAATGCTGATGATTATTTTGAGTATTTCTTCCTAAGTTTAAAAATGTACCAATAATAAAAAGTATATGCTGTTAAAAAAATATTTACTCACTCTCCTAATAGTCTTATTATTACAAAATGCAATAGCACAAAATGTGGGAATTAATGCCACAGGCGCAGCACCCAACGCATCTGCAATATTGGATGTAGAGGCAACCGACAAGGGATTTTTAATTCCACGTGTAGCGCTTACACAAACAAGCAGCAATGCACCCATTGGTGCAAGCATCATTACATCATTGTTAGTCTACAACACAGCAACAATAAACGATGTTACTCCTGGTTTTTATTATTGGAATGGTAGCATTTGGATTCGCTTTCAATCCAACTTAGATATCGACCACGATTGGTATGAAATTGGAACAACAACAGCACCAAATGCCATAACTGATTCTATGTTTCATACAGGTGATGTTGCTATCGGAAAAAATACCATCGGTGATGCTTCTTTGGATATTGCAAACACTACAAATGCATCTTCTATTGAATTAACCAACACCGCAACTCTAGCTAATAATTACGGCATTCTTTCAAATATGAATAATGCTTCCAACACAAATGCTTTTGGTATAAGAACTAATTTTACTACAACAGGAAATGGAATTCTTGCAGGTGTATTTACAAATATGGATATTAATACTTTATCAGGAACTGCATCACATTATGGTGCAAGAAATATATTATATGGAAATGGACCGATTTATGGAACTCATAATGTGATAACGGGAAATCTTGGTTCAGGGAATACACAGTATGGAACGTACACAGAAATGTATAACTCTTCTGTTTCTGC
>DAOORG010000169.1:0-5656 GCA_035389165.1 Chitinophagales bacterium | reverse complement strand
TATGGTGGAAAAGTAGAAGGTGAAAGTATTAAGTGTCCGTTTCATCATTTTTGTTTTGACACTAAAGGTGATTGCACAGCAACAGGCTACGGAACCAAACCATCTTCTAAATTAAAATTACCAACTTACTATTCTGATGAAAAAAATGAGTTGATATTAATCTGGTTTGATGAAAAAAATAATGCTCCAACGTGGTTTGTTCCACAAGAAGATTGGAGTGAATGGACAGAAGTGCGTTTTGCAGAATTTGACTTCAATTCACATCCGCAGGAAACATCTGAGAACAGTGTAGATGTTGGACATTTTGGAATCGTTCATGGATATACCGGTGTGGAAACTTTACACGAAATGGAAGCGCACGACCATTATTTGTATGCAAAATATGCCATGAAAAGAGTAGCAGATTTTGTTGGAAAAAAACGAACCATCCGAACTGAATTCAATGTACATGTACATGGATTGGGATATTCATTTGTAAATACGGATATTGCTGAATTAGGTATGCAAACCAGACATTTTGTACTGCCAACACCTACTGACAAAGGAAAACTAAAACTGCGTATTGGTGTGAGTATTAAAAAAATGGAAAAATTCAATAAAATAACACCATTATTAAACTTGCTTCCCAAAAAACTGGCACATAAATTATTGTTAGACGGTGCATACAAAGGCTATTGTCATGATGTGAGTATGGATTTTAAAATTTGGGAAAACAAAATTTATATTGACCCGCCAATATTAGCCAAAGGCGACGGACCTGTTACTCAATACAGAATGTGGGCACAACAGTTTTATTACGATGACTCGATGCAGCCAAATTATGTTCCGCAAGAAATAGCATAACGTTTGAAAAAAAATAAAATTTTGGTTAATTAACTATTGGCAACTATTAATTGGTTCCTTTTCATCTAAACATTTTATAATTTTGTGGGTTGTTAGGTGTATAAATTCAGGCACAATCTTTGTACATCGAATCTAAATACTTCAATTTTATGAAAAATATTCTTTTTATTTTACTTTCATTGTTTTCTCTAAGTATCTCTTTTGCAACGGCAGAGGAACCATGGAAATTAGAAAAAGATAAAGATGGTATTAAAGTATGGAACAGAAGAACTCCAAATTCTTCCCTAAAAGAATATAAAGCTTCTATTGTTTTAACTATTACACCGGAAAAACTTATCTCCTTTTTAAAAAATATTGCACAATATGAAAAATGGATGTATAAAGTAGATGCAGGAAGTGTAAAAGTGCTGAAAAAAAACAACGATAATGATTTCTACACCTACATGACTATCTCAGCACCACTTATAAAATCAAGAGAAACCATTACGCACATGACATTTAATCCACCAGATAGCAAAGGTGTAATTTGGGTTAACTTAGATGGTGCTCCGGATTTGATTCCAAAAAATGACAAATATGTGCGAATTCCGAAATCAAAAGGCTATTTTAAGATTGTTCCTTTAGGCAATGGAAAAGTAGAATTGATTCATCAGGCATATGGCTCTCCAGGTGGCGGAATTCCAGATGCGCTAGCCAATTTATCTTCTGTAGACTGTCCTTTCTACATGTTATCCAAGCTTAAATCTTTGTTGTAATTACAAAGCCTAGTTTTTCTATATCTTTCCAAAACATAGGATAAGATTTAGTCACTACTGATGGTTCTTCAATAGTTATCTTATTTAATTTCAAGGCTAATGGTGCAAATGCCATAGCCATACGATGATCTTCATAGGTTGATATAGATGTGAGTACTGTGTCGTGAGTCGTGAGTTTAGTTGGAAGTAGTTGCCAGTTGTTACTATCGATTTCAGTTAATGAAGCTAGCCCTAATTTTTGTAATTCATTATCTAAAGCAGCAATTCTGTCTGTTTCTTTAATTCGTAAGGTTTGTAAACCATTGCAATGCATTTCTGTTTGTAATGCACCACAAAAAGCTAATACAGTTTGTGCTAAATCCGGACATTCTATAAAATCAAATTCATACAATTCAACAGCAGGTTGCCGCACTTTATTTAGAATGATGGCATTTTCATTATACGTTGTTTCCACTCCAAAACGTTTAGCAATCGTTTCAATAATACTATCACCTTGAATTTGTTGATTGGTTAATCCTTTCAATTCAATGGTTGCTTGCTCGGACAAAATTGCTATCGAATAAAAATAAGAAGCAGCGCTCCAGTCGCCTTCCACAAAAAATGGTATTGGTATATACGTTCCATTTTCTACTTTAATATTATTGCCGGAAAATACTGTTTGCACACCAAAATATTCCATAATTTTCAACGTCATTTTGATGTATGGAACGGAAACAATTGTGCCAATTAATTCCAATTCCAAACCTTCTTCCAGCGTTGGTGCAATCAACAATAAGGCTGTAATATATTGCGACGAAGTATCTGCAGGCAAACTTATTTTTCCGCCTTTTAGTTTTTTTCCTCTAATTCTTAATGGCGGAAATCCTTCATTATTTTCATAAGAAATATCAGCACCAAGCTGTTTTAATGCATCTACTAAAATCTTTATTGGACGAAGCTGCATGCGTTCGCTGCCTGTTAAGACAACTTCTCGCCCTTCTTGTGTGGCTAAAAATGCGGTTAAAAAACGGTAGGTAGTGCCACCGGCACCGGCATCTAATACAGATTCTTTTGATAGCAATAATTGCTGCATAGCTATCGTATCATCAGCATTAGACAAATTTTCCATTTTTAGCTGATGCTTGCAAATAGCATCAATAATCAGAACTCGATTACTTATACTCTTAGAACCATTTAACTGAATAGAACCTTGAATTGCTTCCTTAGAAGGTTTGTGTATTATGTACGACAAAGACATGGTACAATAGTACAAAAAAATACAAGTATAGAAAAGTGAATGAAAAAGAATTAGTTTTCTTTTGTGTGAAAATTATCTTTGTTCTTAATCCAGATTAAGGCGATAACTGCAACTAAAAATATAGGTGCAAACAGCATATATTCAATTCCATTGTTGATGCTCTTAGCATACTGTGATGTTTGTACTGAACCTTTACACATAGCGCACTGTGCCTGTGTAAACAAAGAAACACTGACGAAGAAAACAGTTAATAAAAACGATATGTATTTGCTGAATTGCATGAAGTAAAGTTACATTAATTTCAGGCAAGCTGAATGAAAATAGTGTTAATAATAAGGTGAAATCATTTCATAAACTAAAACACCTGTGATGCTGACATACCACCAAATCGGAAATGTAATTCGCGCAATTTTCTTATGAACCGGAAATTCTGCAGTGAGTGCCCGATAAGCAGTTATCAGAATAAACGGCAAAATAATTCCTGCCAGAAAAATATGTGTGATCAGAATGAAATAATAAAAATACTTGATGCTTCCGGCATCTTTTGGATAAGCTGTAGATGAAGTTAATAAATGGTGCAACACATAACTGATTAAAAACAACGATGACAACAGAATAGCCAGCATCATTACTCGTTTATGAAGAACATATTTTTTATTTTTTGCAAAATAGATTCCTGCTGGTAGCAATACCGCTACGGTGAAATTTATTCCTGCATTAAATTTTGCAAATAAATGTGGGTCAAAGCCAAGATCGATATCTACTTTTACTTTGGCTAAAGCGGTGATTGCTAAAAAAATCACTACAGAAAAAACACCAATAACCCAATATGCCGCTTTGTCATTTTTTGCAAGAATTGGTTTGAAAATATCTTTAGTATCCATGATTTCTTCGATTCAATATTTCAAAAGAGCAAGTCTATTTTGGCTTGTCAGCTTTGTCTTTTTTATATTTTGGATTATCTTTTTTCATTGGAATAATGTAACTAACCAATAACATCTGAATATCACTTATCATTTGGTCGACTTCTTCTTTTGAGGTGCCATCATAATAACCTCTGATTCTTCGTTCTTTGTCAATTAAAATAAACTTCTGTTCGTGAATAAAATCTGTTGGTCCGCCATCACCTTGCACTGCAGTTACAAAATAGCCGTTTCTAGCCTGCTTGTACAATTCCTTCTTATCACCAGTCAGCAAACGCCACATTCTTGAGTTTACATCCTTTTCAACAGTATAATTAAATAATTGTTTTACAGAATCTGTTTCCGGATCAACTGTGTGAGATAAAATAAGAACATCTTTATCTGTAACAAATTTTTCCTGAACCGTATGCAAATTGCTGGTCATATCGATACAGATGCTTTTGCAGGTAGTGAAGAAGAAATCTACTACGGTTACTTTGCCATCCATAAATTTTTCAGTAATCGTGTCGCCGTTCTGATCTAAAAATGCAAATGGTGGAACTTTAAAATAGGCTGTGTCAATAAAATCTTTTCCTTTATAATTTTTTGAGTTAAAAGGAACTTTAGGACCATAAATTGGCAAACATTTATCTGTTTCCAATGTAGGTCTGTGTTTATTCTTGTAATCGAATACCAGAAAAAATGCAATCGGAAATACAGCAACCACTACTAAAGCGGCAATAAATCCGACTCTCTTGTTATTTTTCAAAAGAAAATTATTTAGGATAATTCAAGACATTCCAATAATGTCCTTCTGTAGCAAATGCTATAATTGCCCAAACCAAAAACACCAATGGCACACCTAATGAAAGCATAAATGCACGTTTCTCATATTTAAGGTGCATAAATTCACCAACGATAAAGAATGCTTTTGCCAAACTAGCTAATACATAAAATGTATTCATTACAATCTTTGGAAAGTGAGGACCCAATATTAATGCAACTGCAACTTCTACTACAGTAACCACACTAAGTATTGCTGTTGCTCTCCAAACTGCTTTTACACCTGATTGATACTGTTCTTCTGTTAAATGATTTGACATATCTTTAATTTTTACAAATTTTACATTAAATAGAATGCTAAGAAAACGAACACCCATACTAAGTCTACAAAGTGCCAGTATAAACCAACTTTTTCGATCATTTCATAGTGACCTCTTCGTTGAAACGTACCGTTTGCAGTAGCAATAAACGCCCAAATATTTATACAAACACCTGTAAAAACGTGGAATCCGTGAAAACCGGTGATACCAAAAAACAATGCTCCAAAAGCAATGGGTCCTGGTGAAACCGATAATTTTTCATGAACCAAATGTGTGATTCCGTTAGCATCCGGACCAAATGGATTATAGTATGGACGTAAACCTTCAGTGATTAAGTTATTCCATTCCCAAGCCTGACAACCAAGGAACATTGCGCCACCAACGATACCGCCAATCATCCAAAGCATTACGCCTTTTTGATTCATACGGTGACCTTCCTGAACGGCACGCACTACAGCTACTGAACTAAGAATTAAGATAAAAGTCATTACACTCACAAATGCTAATGGTGCATTTGCGTGAGCCATACCCGGGAATGATTTAAATACCAAATTTGGATCCGGCCACCAAGGTTGAGATAAGCGTATTGAAGCATACGCAATCAGGAATGCTGAAAACGTAAATGCATCTGACAACAGGAAATACCACATCATGGTTTTACCATAACTGATATTCATTACTGTTTTTTCACCGCCTTCGCCATTGTCTGGTCGCGTTAATACGTCGGTGTGATGTTCTTCATTTATTTCTAAAATTTCTGCCATTACAGTATTATTTTATCTACTTTAAATTTATGGTTAAAAAGAAATATAAATA
>DAOORG010000168.1:0-5674 GCA_035389165.1 Chitinophagales bacterium | reverse complement strand
CACAAATTTTGGTTCCGGTCGCGAACCACAGATGTGGCGCTGGCAATGTTGGTAGTGCGTTGGTAGAACGATTAATACAGGATCAGAATAATTTTGTAATCGTTGTTGATAATCTATTTACAGGATCTTTGGAAAAGCTGCCGAAAAATGGAAACAACTGGAAATTTATCAAATGTGATGCTAACATTTATGATGATATTATGCCAATTTTTCTGTCTTACAGCATAGACTATGTTTTTCATTACGCAGCAACGGTAGGCGTACAGCGTACATTGGATAATCCTGTTCGTGTTTTAAATGATATAGAAGGTATTAAAAACATACTGAATTTATCTAAAAACACTCCGGTGAAAAGAGTTTTCTACTCATCCTCTTCAGAAGTTTACGGAGAGCCGGTTGAGTTTCCGCAAAACGAACATACTACACCTTTAAATTCCAAGCTACCTTACGCAATCGTCAAGAATATTGGAGAAGCATTCCTGAAATCTTATAAGCAGGAATATAACTTGAATTACACCATATTCAGGTTCTTTAACACCTACGGGCCAAATCAGTCTCAGGATTTCGTGATTGCCAAATTTATCAAACTAGCGTTAAAAAATGAAGATATAACGATCTATGGAGATGGCAGCCAAAGCAGAACATTATGCTATATAGATGATAATATTGATGCTACCGTAAACGCTTTCCTGTCTTCCGATTGGGAGAACACCACCATAAATATTGGAAATGACAACGAAACAAGTGTCTTGGAAATTGCTCATAAGATAATATCAATGACCAACTCTTCCTCAAAAATTGTTCACTTGCCGGCACTTAAAGATGGAGATATGACAAGACGCTTGCCAGACATTACAAACATGAAAACTTTATTAGGTAACCGACCTCTGGTATCTCTGGAAGAAGGCATTAGTAAGATATTAACTAAATGGTCATAAAGCCCAATTTACTATGTGTGGAATTACAGGTTGGTTTTCAAATCATAAAAACTTAGATAAAGATGTCTTTAAAATAGCAACGGATGCTTTAACACATCGCGGTCCAGAAGCATCTGGCTGTTTTTTTAATCAACAGAATACCTTAGCGCTCGGGCACAGAAGATTAAAGATTATTGACCTTTCTGATGCATCTGCTCAACCTTTTTATTCAAATTGTGGCAGATATGTGATTGTTTTTAACGGAGAAATCTACAATTACAAACAAATTGCTCAACAATTAGAATTAACACTAAAATCCAGTGGAGACACAGAAGTCATTATAGAAGCTTTTGCCAAAATTGGAACTAACGTTTTTGAATTATTAAATGGAATTTTTGCTTTTGCTATTTATGATTTACAAGAAGAAAAAATACACCTTTGCAGAGATAGAATTGGGATAAAACCACTTTATTATTATTTTGATGGCAATCAGTTTGTGTTCGCTTCCGAAATAAAAGCAATAAAAAAAATGAAAGATATCAATCTGGAAATAGATACATCTTCTTTTTCAGAATTTCTTCATATTGGTTTTGTATCAGAACCCAATACAGCATTTAAACATATTTACAAATTTCCATCAGGCAATTATCTGTCTCTGGATATCAGGAATCTACACTCAAATACCAGCCTGCATTTTACAGAATTTTGGAACCTGTCAAAAAACATATTGCCTAATACATATGATAACGAAGCTGAAGTTGAAAAAAAGCTGGAAGAACTCCTGATAAATTCCATAGAATCACAATTGGTGAGTGATGTACCATTAGGTACTTTTTTAAGTGGAGGAATAGACTCCAGTTTAATTACAGCAATAGCATCCAAAATAAAAAAAGATAAAATAAAAACATTCAGCATAGGTTATCAAAACAGCAAATTTGATGAATCTAAATATGCAGAAAAGGTAGCAAAAGAACTGGGCACAGAACATTATGCTTATAAAATGACAGAATTGGATTTAGAAACGATCTTACATGAAATTATTGATTCTTATGACGAACCTTTCTCAGACAGTTCTGCCTTTCCAACTATGTTGGTGTCTAAATACGCTAAAAATCATGTAACCGTTTCTCTTAGTGGAGATGGTGGCGATGAATTATTTATGGGCTATGGTATGCACCAATGGGCAACACGTCTCGAGAACCCAATTATCCGAAACTTAAGAAAGCCAATTTACTTTGGGTCTCAATTCTTAAATTTTAAATTTAAACGCGCAGGTTGGTTGCTTAATTACGATAATCATAAAAATATAATCTCACATATTTTTTCTCAGGAACAATATCTTTTTAGTGAAAAAGATTTAAAACACTTTCTGGTGGATGAAAATATAAATTTTGACAGAATAAACAGGCAATCTCCAATTTCCAGAAATCTTTTAGCCAATGAAAAGCAAACTTTTTGGGATATTAAATATTATTTAAAAGATGACTTACTGGTGAAAGTAGACAGAGCAACAATGCTTTATTCATTAGAAAGCAGAGTTCCATTGCTAGACAACAACATCGTTGATTATGCAATAAATATTGACGCAAGACTGAAACACAAAGGTGGTGAATCAAAATATATTTTAAAGAAAATACTTTATAAATATCTGCCAAAAGAACTTTTTGACAGACCTAAATGGGGATTTGCCATGCCTTTATCTTTCTGGTTACATAATAATTTTAAATTTTTAATCGACAAATACCTTTCCCCTGTTATTATTAACAAATATGATATCGTTGCAAATCTTTATGTGGAAGATTTAAAAAAGCGATTTTTTGCCGGTGAAAATTATTTATATGCCAGAATCTGGACGATAATTATCATGCATTGGTGGCTGGAAGAAAACGCATAATGAGCAAGCAGGTATTATACATTTCGTACGACGGTATGACAGACCCACTGGGACAGTCACAGGTAATTCCATATTTAATCGGTTTATCAAATAAAGGATTTAAAATTACACTTATTAGTTGCGAAAAAAGAGAAAACAGTGCAGCAAAAAGTAAAATAGAAACCCTTTTAAACACACATCATATTTGCTGGGAACCATTACTATACACCAAAAAGCCTCCAATACTTTCTACTATATATGATATTATTCGTATTAAACGATTAGCATTGCGCTTACATCAAAAAAATAATTTTAATATCGTTCATTGCAGAAGCTATATTGCAGCCTTAGTAGGATTAAAATTAAAAAAAGAGCAGAAGATAAAATTTATCTTCGATATGAGAGGTTTTTGGGCAGATGAACGGGTAGATGGTAAACTTTGGAATCTTAAAAATCCGCTGTATAAAATTGTATATAACTATTTCAAAAGAAAAGAAGTTGCATTTCTTGAAAGTGCAGATTATACTATCAGCTTAACAAACAATGCAAAACAGGAAATTTTGTCATGGCAAAACATCCACAACAATCCAATAAAAATCCAAGTAATTCCTTGTTGTGCTGATTTAAATTTATTCAATAAAAGCACAATAAACTTAAATAAAAAAGATCAACTAAAAATATCTTTAAATATAAACAATGGTGATTTTGTGCTATTATATTTAGGCTCTATCGGCACGTGGTATATGCTACACGAAATGATGGAATTTTTTAGTGTCCTTAAACAAAAAATTCCGGCTGCAAAATTTTTGTTTGTTACAAAAGAAGAACATGGACGAATACTGGAAACCGCTGAAAGATTCAATGTAAAAGACTCCATTATTATTCGACCTGGAAACAGAGAAGAAATTCCCTATTTGATTTCTTTATGCAACTTCTCAATTTTCTTTATTTTACCTGCCTATTCTAAAAAGGCATCTTCACCAACCAAACAAGGAGAGCTGATGGCAATGGGTATTCCTATTATCTGTAACACAAATGTAGGCGACACAGACAAAATCGTAAATGATTATAATAGTGGTATTTTAATAGCAGATTTTAATAAACAATCTTATTTATCTGCAATAGACAACATGCAGATAAAATTTGATGAAGCATCAATCGTTGATGGTGCATTTGATTATTTTTCACTTGAAAATGGTGTAGAAAAGTACGCGGCTGTTTATGCATCCGTTTTGAATTAATCAACTTTTTCAATAATTAACTTTTTTGGCCTTAGCTGTTTAAATCCTTCTGTTTGTTCTTCAAAATGACAGGTGATGTTATATCGTTGTTTCATAACACATACATAAGCATCCATTAATTGTTTGGAATCTGTTAAGAATAATACATTCGTTTTATTTTTTAAATCCGATGTTAAATTCTTTAATCTGTGTTTCGACAACATTTGTTGATAGTTCGGTGTGCTGGTATACCATCCTGTTAATATCAAATTGTGAGCAGGAAAGTTATCTTCCGGTTTTTGCCAGGCATTCATATATTGAAGTGGAAAACCATCTGCTGCAAGAAATATATATTGCGGATATTTGTTTATCTCATTTCTGCAGGATTCATATATTGAGTGGTAATTACTGTAAAGTGTTCTGTTTATTGTGGCGCAATAAAATTTGTAAAAGCTTATTGATAATAAAACGATTAATAGGCTATTTTTAACCACCTTCTTACTATTACTTTCTGCTATAAAGAATATATTAAGGAATATAAGGTAGGAAAGTATTGGAAATGATATCCTGTGGGGCATTCTGTAAGTTAGTAACAGATAAAAAGACAGGCTAAAAAATAAAAAAAAATTTAATAATATGAATTTATAATTCCTTCTGACAAAAAACACTACAAGAAATGTTGTAAGAAAATATACTGATAGTAAATAACGTTCATCTTTGATGAATTTATTTATTTCAGCAAATAGTTCATCTGAATTTCTTATTTTTCTTAATGACTTTCCCAATTTATAAATTTTTTCTCCGGACAAATATGCCTCATCTGCTGGAAACCAGGATTGCATTAACAGGATATCTTCTTTAGTAAAACTATTAACATTCAATACTGAAGAATCCGCATTAAATGGTGATGCAGCAATTAAATCTAATGCTGTAATGTTGTTGTAAGTATTCTCTCTTTCATAAACATTATTATTATTTAAACTATAAGCGATAAAGAAAATAACAGTTACAATTAGGACAGGTTTCAACGTTTCATAAATAACAAGTTTAGATAGCTTACGTTTAAAAAGCATAGGAATAGAAAAAAGCAAGAATATATAAAATGTCTCTTTTCTAATCAGAATGGCAATTGCAATGAATAAGATTGCTATAAAATAGATATACTTTCGCTTTCTTTCGAAAAACAACAATAACAAAGAAGTAAAACAACTAAACAGCGCAACAGTTGTAAACTGAAGATAAAGAAAACTCATTGCAAAAAAGCCAAGGAAAATAATAAGCAATGATATTGCCTGCTCGACACTTGAAACTCTTTCATTATTTACAAAAATAATTGACACCGCTGTAAAGCTTAAAAATAATACTGTTTCAAGATAGACAGTGTACCAGTTTACAGATGTTGAAAATGAAAAGAACGTTTTTAAAGTCGATCCAATAATTGTATTCGTAAGTACCGTGTGAGAAGAAGGAGTTCCTGACAATAGCCCTGAACTAATAAAATACATTACCTGGTCATCGTTATTGTCAAAAGAAACAGGAAAGAAAGAAAACAAAAGAAGTATAGCAATTAGTCCAAAAGATATCAGAAAATATTTATATTTATACATGAAAACCAATTGTTGTGTAAATATAAACATATTAACGAATGGATAAGTGGTTTACAC
>DAOORG010000167.1:0-5695 GCA_035389165.1 Chitinophagales bacterium | reverse complement strand
ATTCGTTCTTTATTGTTTATAGCTTTAGCAGCAGCATTGTTGTTTACATTCGCTTCTTCAAAAATTAATCAACCATCCTACATAGCTGTTGCATTGGCGCTGTTGGTACTGGCAGATTTCTGGTCGGTCAGTAAGCGTTATTTAAACGACGAAGATTTTGCTGAGCAAACTGCTATAGAAGCGAATACGTTTCCGCAAACACCGGCAGATGCTGCTATTCTGGCCCAAAATAAAGATGGTGCAAGAATGGCAGACTTTACGCTCGATATCTTTAACAGTGCAAATCCTGCCTATTATCATAAAACAATCGGTGGTTACAGTCCGGCGAAATTAAGACGCTATCAGGACATTATTGAACATGGTTTGAGTTATGATTTCCAGCTTATCAGTAAAATTGGTTTCGCTAAAGCGAACTATATGAATATGCTGAACACAAAATACCTGAAACAATCTCCGGAAGCAAATGGTGTGATGCAAAATGCATATGCTTTAGGAAATGCCTGGTTCGTTTCCGATTTTGTGAAAGTAAATTCACCTGAAGAAGAAATACTGAAAGTACGCGATATAAATCCTGCACGTACAGCTGTAGTGCATAAAGAGTTTGACGCTTACCTGAAAGATGCAACTCCAAATACAGATTCATCTGCACAAAGTGAAACGCGCTATATAAAACAAATAGATACTAAAGATCCGATGAAACTGGAATATTCGTTTAAATCTTCAGCGAATGAGTTTGTCGTGTTTTCTGAAGTGATATACAGACCAAACGAAGACTGGATTTCTTATATTGATGGAAAACCAGCCGACCACATACGTGTCAATTACATTTTACGTGGTATGAAAGTGAATGCAGGCGAACATAAAATAACTTTTGAATTCAAGCCAAAATTATATGCTATCACCAATAATGTGTTATTGTTGGGAAATGCCTTGTTTTACTTGTTGATTGCAGGTTTGTTGTTTTTGTTTTTCCGCAATAAAAAACAGGACGAAACAACCTTGACAGCATAACTATGGATAGTATTTTTTCTTTTCTGATTATTAGTTTCAATCGTGCAGAAGACACGATTGATGCAGTTAAGAATGTATTACAACTCGACAATGTAATTGACTGGACGAAAGAAATTATCGTATTAAACAACGGTTCCACGCAAGATTATTCAGTCTTTCAGAATTACCTGGATACACTTTCTGTTGAAGAAAGAAAGCTCGTTAACTATATTAATCATCCGAAAAATTTAGGTGTAGCCGGCGGCAGAAACTTATGTATTCGTGAATCTAAAGGAAAATACTTGTTGTTTATGGATGATGATTCTGAAATTGCCAACAAAGACGTTATACAAAAAGTACTGGATCTGTATAAAAAGTATGAAAATGAAAAACTGGCTATCATTGGTTTCTTAGGGCAAAATCCGTTCAGCGGAAAATTTGATATGCCGTTAAAAGATCCGAAACTCATTGAAGGAAAAGAAGAAATTTTTTATAATCTTTTCTTTGGGTATGGACATGTATTTCCTAAAGCATTAATTGAAGAAACCGGTTATTATCAGGAAGACTTTTTCTACGGCATGGAAGAATATGATTTGAGTTATGCTACGGTAAAAGCAGGTTATTCTATTTTATTTACCAAAGAAATTCTTGCTATTCATAAACAAAATCCGAATGGCAGAGAGCCCGGAAACATTACGCAAGCGCGCTTTTTCGAAAACAAAATGATTGTGGTGTATAAGCATCTTCCAATGCTGTATGTTATTTCTCATTTTATATTCTGGAGTGCTTATTTTTTATACAAATCCAAATTTGCTATTACTCTTTATTTTAAAAGTGTCATCAGTATGTTTAAACGTATGAAAGTGGCAAAGCGAGTAGTAATAAATACTGATGGAATGCAGTATCTCCATAAAGTGAACGCAAGGTTGCTGTATTAAAGTATCGATTTTTTCCAAATAGCAATTTCCGTTTTCTGTGCGCCAAATCCTTCAAAATAAGTCGCGATACTTTTCTTGGAACTGCCGCAGAAATTGAATTCTAAATCACGTTGCTGTGCATCTTTTATTAGATGATGCAATAAAAAAGTCATAGCACCTGAATTTTTAAATTCCGTATTGTAACCACCAAATAAATAATAAACACTTTTAGTGTCTTCTGCAATAAATGCCGAAGCCAGTAAGTTATGCTGAGCATCAACGCAATCAATTGTATTTTTACAGGATTGTTTCTTTAGTAATAAATTTAATTTCTGAAAATCTGTAAATGTGATTTTTGGTTTAATGTTTTGACGAGCAAAAGTAGAAGTCAGTAAAGTAAAAGATGCTTCTAAGTTCTTACTCTCTTTAATGGTGTACTTTAATTTAGTTGCTTTCTGTACATTGCGTTTATGATTCGAGCTTAAATCAAGTTCCAGATTCTTTTGTATGGTGTACGTTTCATACGCTTCTTTTTCAAAACCTGATTTTTCTAAACTTAGTGCAGCATGTTCCGGTAAAAATTTAAAATAAGATTTTACAGTTTTGGGCAGCTGTTGTAGCAATTGTTCTGTAAGTATTTGCTTCCTGTTTTTATCTGCATCCGTAAAAAATAAAACCGACTGATAAAAACTAACATCCGGCAAATAAATACGCTTCGTAAATAAATTGCCTTTCCAGCAATAAGGCAATGCTGCTATAATGTTACTTTCATTTTCACTTTCACTTTCACTTTCACTCTCACTCTCACTCTCACTTACTAAAGCAACATCCCAGTTTTCGGCAACTGCATCCAGCCAGAACGGATTGGAAAATACAGGAACAACGGCATGCGTTGCACAAAATTTCCGGTAGCGCTCTTTGTTAGTCATTGTTTTTTCTGGCGACGACAAAAATAGATGTAGATAAAAACGGAATGGTAGTGGTTTCCGTATTGAAAATATATTTTAATACAAATCGCTTCAGCCATCCGTCTTTCAGAACATCCATTGGTGCAGTGATGTATTGAATGGAAATCACTTCAAAGCCTGCGTCTTCCATTACTTTTCTGATACGTGATTTGGTATAGATTCTAGCATTCGCAAACCGTTCGTGAATAAATCTCGGCAGCCAGGAAAAGAAAGGAACGCGGTTCCAGGGCAACAACGGCAAGCGCGCACCATGCGTTTCAAAAATCCACCATTTATTCGGTACAGAAATCGCTGCCAGTCCGCCTTTTTTTAAAGCTTTGTAATAATTGCGCACAAAAGTATCACTCGTCAGGTGTTCAATCACTTCAAAGCTGATTAATCGATCGTATTGCTGATTTAATTCTTCCTGTTCCACATTAAAAACCTGAAAGCTGCAGTTATCTATCTCATGTTCTTTCTTATACGATTCAAAAGCAGGCTGATGGTCGTCGTTTATTTCCACACCAAAACAGGATTTGAATTTATCACTCAATAAAAACATAGAAGCACCATTGCCGCAGCCAATTTCCAATAATTCTAAATCAGTATTTGTAAATGCCGGAATCTGATTCACCAGATTTACTCTGCGCGAAATAATAACATCCGTAAAGTCTGCCGGTTTGCCGAGATAATGTTCTCCGTCAAACATCGTAGTATCAACTCTTGAAGTATTGGACATGATTAATAATATTCAATTGTATATTTTGTAATTTGAGGTGCACTGCTAGCTCCTGTCATTACATGTGTTTCGGTAATTACTCTGCTGTATTCATCAAATACATATTCTATATTAGTAAGATATTTAATTCTTGTTGTTATGGGAGTTATTGGGTTTCCAATACAATAAATTCTCTCTATTTTATTTGCAAGATTATTACTGTTGGTAATTTTATAATTACCAATATCTGTAGTTCCACTATAATTTAATCCAAATGAAGTTGTTCTTAGATTATTTTTGATTGTAGTATAAGAATAGTTTGATGTATCTGCATAAAATGGAGTAGGACCAGATGAATTTGTAAAAGTAGTACTTATTAGATTTCCATCTGAATAATTAGTGAAAGCGGGTGTTGCATTATTTGAATTTCCGAGTGGATACAAAACATAAGAAATAAGAATATTGCTAGGGTTATAATTGTATTTCAATATCAAAGGACTGTTGTAATAGTATATTGTAGAGTCTAATCTATTGTTAGAAATATAATTGACCGAAGAATCTGTACTTGCAATACCATTTGTATAATTACGTGCAACTATTTTAAAATCAAAATATGAGTATTTGATAGTGGTTCTTGTTTCATTTATTGAATCTGTTATAATAATTGAGTCTAATATAGAATTAGTATTGTAATGAAAATCGGCTACAGTAACAGTTGAGCTTTCATTTTTAATTCGTTTTACTAAATTACTAGTTTGTACAGGTGGGTTTAAAGGATCGTCTGTATTGCAAGAACAAATAAATGTCAATACGTTAAATAATAGTAAATATATTAAATTGCTTTTTTTCATTTTTTGTTTATTTATTGATTAAATTATTTTATCTTATAATTCATCACTATATAGAGAATATTTTGTATAAATACCTTTAAAAAGTATTTACAAAAATAACTAATTTTTATTATCAAACTCCTAAAATTTATTATCTTACTACTTATTACTTACCACTTATAACTAACATATGCAACACAAAATCACTTCATTCGAACAATATCAGGAAACCTATAAAAAAAGTGTAGAACAACCGGAACTTTTTTGGAGTGAAATTGCCGAGTCGTTTACCTGGAAACAAAAATGGGATCAGGTGCTCGACTGGAATTTTAAAGAACCATCTGTAAAATGGTTTTTAAATGCGAAGTTAAACATCACAGAAAATTGTTTAGACAGACATTTGGAAACTAATGGCAATAAAGCTGCTATTGTTTGGGAAAGCAATGATGCAGCGGCACCCAATCGTACATTAACTTATAAAGAGTTGCATGCAGAAGTTTGCCGCTTCGCCAATGTCTTACAAAATAACGGCATCGAAAAAGGCGATCGCGTTTGCCTGTATTTACCCATGATTCCGGAATTAGCCATCGCCGTTTTAGCATGTGCAAGAATTGGTGCAGTTCACTCGGTTGTTTTTGCCGGATTTTCTGCCAATTCTATTTCCGATAGAATTAATGATTCCGCCTGTAAAATATTGGTTACATCAGATGGTTTGTATCGCGGAAATAAAACAGTTGGTTTAAAAGAAATTTGCGACGAAGCCTTACAGTCAACACCATCCATTCAGAAAGTAATTGTATACAAACACACCGGCGATGCGGTAAATATGCAGCTCGGAAGAGATGTGTGGTGGCACAGCGAAATGCATAAAGCAGCACCACATTTTGATGCCGTAGAAATGGACAGCGAAGATCCATTATTTATTCTTTATACGTCCGGAAGTACCGGAAAACCTAAAGGTGTGGTGCATACCTGTGCCGGCTATATGGTGTACACCTACTATACTTTTTTAAATGTTTTTCAATACGAAGCCGATGATGTGTTCTGGTGTACGGCTGACATTGGCTGGATTACCGGACATTCCTATATAGTGTACGGACCGCTGCTCAATGGAGCTACAACCGTTATGTTTGAAGGCATTCCGACCTATCCGGATGCAGGTCGTTTCTGGGCAACTATTGATAAATTGCAGGTAACAAAATTCTATACCGCACCAACGGCGATTCGTTCGTTAATGGCATCGGGTTTGGATTTCGTCACGCCATACAAATTAGATTCTTTGAAAGTGATTGG
>DAOORG010000166.1:0-5724 GCA_035389165.1 Chitinophagales bacterium | reverse complement strand
CGCATCATTTCTATTTTTGGTGGTACGGAAAAACGTTTAGGCTTCACACCATATAATAATAATGCCAATTCGGTGATGATAGAAAACACCAATTTATCTTGCCGTCCTTGCCACAAACATGGATTGGATAAATGTCCGAAAGGTCATTTTAAATGCATGCTTGATTTGGATATGCAGAAAGTGATGGATGTGTTGTGATGTTTATTTTTCGATCACCAGATTTTCAAAATCAGTATTATTTATAATAATATCTGCTTTCGTTTCCGGTGCACACGCATGTATATACATTGCTGAAGCCAGGTGATAACGATTTTTATATTTCTCTTTCGCCTGTTCTACACCACCCAATATAGCTGCATCTCTTTCAATGCCTCTTTGCAGAGCAACTTGAAAATCAGTTTTTAAATAAATTTTTAAATCCCAATAGGGAAGAAATATATCTTTAAATAAATAAGCACCATCCGTTAATAAAACAGACGTTGGCGTTAATTTTATTGGCTCCAGATACAGTAATTCATCTGTTTCTAAGTCGTGTATTTTTTCGGTAAAAACAGGTTGTTTGTCCTGAGATGATTTTAAAACTTTATCTGCAAATGCTGTTTCGTCATAAGCATCTTCCAAATATCCTTTTGCAGCATCTCTGCCTTGTTTATATCGTATTTCTTTGGTGTTATGGAAGCCATCAATTGATACGTGAATGGCATTTATCTGATGGCTTTGCAGGTATTGTGTGAATTTGCTGCAAAAAACAGTTTTGCCAGTTCCTTCAATTCCGTTAATTCCAACAAGCACCACTTTTTGCTTTTTATCCTGCAAACAGCGTATCCGATGCATCAACTCTTCAAAGACTTCCTTTTCAGTCATCTTTACCCTCTTCTTCTTTCCAGTAAGATCATCATCATTAAGCCTAATACCAGACGTTCTTCTTCACCGCTTTCAAATTTACTTAAGGTATTTACCGTAAATTTTCGTCCCCAGAAAGAAGGCTCTTTTTTTAGACGTGCTACTTGTGTGCCATCCGGTCGAATAACAATATATGACGGATTGAAAAAATATCCGGAAATAATGCCAAGTAATGGGATTTCCACTAAAAGTGCATCTGCAATTTTTATCCATGGATTTTCTTCCTGAATCAGTAAATCCTGCACATTATTCTCGTCATAAATTTCATAGCGTGCTTTCCAAAGTGATGCCCAGCCTTTGCGTGCAATTTTACCGATAGCTTTTCCAAATTTATCCGTCATGTTGTAAGCAGCAGAAAAGTCGAGCCATCTGTCTGCTTTTATATTATAATATACTTCAGATTTGCTGTCGTCATTGTAAACGGAAATATCTTCTATAAACTTAAACATCTTCTGTTTTATATAACTAACGGTAACACCATTGGCATCTTTTACGGTAAAGTCGTTTGATAAGGTGGAGATTTTAAACGAAAATTGAAGTGGAAATTGTAAATTTTTCATAAGTTTTTAAAAGTTGGTTGAAAATATAAACTATATAATTTAAAATTGTGGTGATTAGTTCCCTTACTCATTGTGATACGGAAAATTATGTTGAATGGTGTAAGCACGATATAATTGTTCCATAAAAATCAACCGGATCAACTGATGAGAGAATGTCATGTTAGATAATGAGATTTTGTCATTTGCCCGTTCATACAATCTTTCATCAAAACCATAAGCGCCGCCAACCAGAAAAATTAGCTTTTTGACAGATTGTATTTCTTTCTTTTGTATAAAATCTGCAAATTCTACGGAAGTAAAGGTTTTTCCTTTTTCATCCAGCAATACCAGAAAATCATCCGGTTTTAGTTTAGCCAATATTCGTTCAACTTCCATCTTTTTCAGAGAAACTGGATTACTTTGGCCTTTTATTTCTGCAAATTCTACTATATCTGTAGGATTAAATTTCTGGATGCGCTTAAGGAAGACATTGTAGCCTTTATGCGTAAAGTCCTGAAATGTCTTGCCGATCCACCATATTTCTATCTTCATCTTGTGTTTTTAACAAAATTCCTGTTGACTTATATAAAGATTTTTTGTAATTTGAATACAAATCTAAGAGTTATGATAAAGGTAAGCACTCTTAGAAACATAATAACCCTGTTGGCTGTACTTTTTTTTACAGCCTGTTCCAATGGTTATGATTCTTCTTATTACGTTTCCGGTGATTTAAAGTCTGTCTCTTCTGAAGATAAATATACTGAAATGACGCAGGTCGGTGAAATTATCAGTGAAGAGAACGGTAGAACGATTTTAGTGGTGAGCAAGAAATAAAATTCGATTAACAAATAGTTTTAATAAAAATGCCTCCGATTATTCAGAGGCATTTTTATATATTTTCGAATCTATAGCTTACGCAATATGAACGAATGTTCTGTCTTTGTATCCTTTCTTAAAGAATACTTTTCCGTCTTTAACAGCGAAAATTGTATGGTCTTTTCCTAAGCCTACACCTTCACCTGGGTGAAATTTCGTGCCACGCTGACGGATAATGATATTTCCGGCAATTGCTTCTTGTCCGCCATATAATTTAACACCTAATCGTTTACTGTGTGATTCTCTACCGTTTCTGGAGCTACCGACACCTTTCTTATGAGCCATTTTGAGTTATTTTTCTGTTTTAAAAATTTGGATAATTAAGCGATGGTATCAATTTTTACTTTTGTAAAAGATGCTCTGAAGCCATTTTTCACTTTATATCCTTTTCTTCTTTTTTTCTTGAAAACGATAACTTTATCGCCTTTCTGATGTTCAACGATAGTTGCTGATACGGAAGAACCGCTAACCGTTGGAGCACCAACTTTAGTGCCTGCATCACCTGAAATCAACAATACTTTGTCGAAGTTTACTTTATCGCCTGCATTGCCATCTAACTTTAACACGAAAATTTCCTGATTTTGTGCTACTTTAAACTGATGACCACCTATTTCTACTATTGCGTACATGTTTTCTGTTTTTTTGGAGTTGCAAAGATAGCAATTAATTCCTGATTTTTATAGTTAGAATGTTGATTTTTTATTAAGTCCACATGTTATCCACAGTTACAAAGGCTCTTTTTATTAACTAATTGAAAATTAACGAATTAATCTGTTATTGACTATTGATTAGCTGTAGTTCAGTTTCCGGAATTTCATATTTCCAGACAATTTTGCCTTTTTTGTCCTTTAATTCCAGAGTACATTTCCTGTTTCCGGTTGTGCCGGTCACTGAAATTTTAGCATAATTATAAGATGGGAAATAAGTATCCTTCACTTTATACGGATTGGTATATTCCACACTTTTTTTCGAAATTTTAACCGGATACATCGTTAATGGCGAAGTAGTAAAATCATATAACGGATAAACATCCTTTTCCTGTAAGCGGATAAGTTCGGCATGATGGCGGTCGCCGGAAATAAACAGAACACCTGAAATGTGATTTTCTTTAATGAATTGAATGAGTGAATTGTATTCATTAGTTGCTTTGTAAAAACATTCCATTGTGCTTACCGGATTGAGCGCCTGCATGCCAATTCCAATAAATTTGAAAACAGCTGTTGAATGCAATAATTCATTTTTTAACCAATTAAGCTGAGTTTCACCTAAAACGATGGCTTCTGTTTGTTTATTATATCGATCATCCAGCATAAAAAACTGAGCATCTTGTTTTTTGAAAGTATAATAGTTGAATGAATCATTTTCAGGATTTGGCCAGAACTGATGGAAAATATGCAGGGATGATTTTTTGTATTTAAAACTGCTGTCGCTGTTGTTGGTGCCGTAATCGTGGTCGTCCCAAATGGCGTAGTGTTGCTTGGAATGAAGAAAAGCACTCAGCTTTTTGTTTTTTCTGGTTTTTATATTTCGTTTTAATTGTGCCTTATATTGTTGTCGTTGTAGTATATAATATAGATTATCGCCTAACCACAACATAAAATCTGAAGTATCTTTTTGCATGTAATCAAATATCTTCAGGCTGGTAAACGGTTTTATTGCGCCATTGAATCCGGTTGGTACAAACGCACAAGAACCAGCTAAAAATGAAAAATTCCGAATAGTATCACTGGTGGTGCTTGCCGCATGCAATGGAAAATACAATTTATTGTCAAACGAATATTCCAGTTGATAGGATTTATTTTCAATTAGATTACTGAATTTGCAGTTTACAGGAAGATAGTTGCGGAAACTTTCAGCTTTGTTAAAGGATATCGTTTTCACCTGACCATCCGAGTTTTTAATATAAACCGTATCGGCATTTTTGAACATACACCAAATAGTAATTTCATTCGATGAGGTATGTCCGGTAAAAGGTTGCGATACCAATTTTTGTGCCTGTGCTATTGAATATTGAAATACACACAGTAATACAATGAAATAATATTTTAACTCGATACGTTTCATTGTTCACTTTCTCAATTATTTCATCAAATTTCTAACTCTTTCGAGCAATGGCGGATGTGAATAATGAAAGAATACATACCATTTATTGGGATTGAGATTGGATAAGTTATTTGCAGATAATTTTCGTAATGCCGTTATTAAATGTGCTCCGGTGCCGGTGTTTTCTTTTGCGTAATTATCTGCTTCAAATTCATTTTTTCTGGAAAGAAGATTCATGAAAATGCCGGTTATCATTGAAAAAGGACTGTAAAGCAAGCTAAAAGCAATCAAGCCCAAATGAAAAACGGGAACGTCTGTTTGTAATCCAAGTGCCTGTGTCAATGCCGGTTTGTTAATAAACAAAGATAAAAGAAACAATAAGGCACCCATCTGCAAAACACCGATTACCATGCCTTTCTGGATGTGTTTCATTTTATAGTGACCAACCTCGTGTGCCAATACACTTACTAATTCTTCTTCTGTTTGTTCATTGATTAAGGTGTCGTATAAAACAATCGTTTTTTTGCTGCCTAATCCACTGAAATATGCATTTGCTTTTGTACTTCTCTTTGAGCCATCTATCACAAAAATATTCGTTAACGGGAAACTTACTTTCTTAGCAAAAGCTTCAATTTTTTCTCTGAGTGAACCGGCTTCCAAAGGATTTAATTTGTTAAATATCGGAACAATCAGGCTGGTGTAAAACATCGTAAAGAAAAGTGTAAAAACAGAAAATAAAATCCAGGCATATATCCAGAAGTTGCTTCCTGATAGCATAAAGAACCAAACAAATAAACTCAAGAGCACACCGCCGATAATAGCACCCAATAAATATCCTTTAAGTTTATCAGCGATATATGTCTTCCAGGTCATTTTGTTAAATCCGAATTTTTCCTCTATTACGAAAATACCATAGAGCTCAAAAGGAAGTCCAATAATATCTGATACAACCGAAAATGCACCAAAAAATAAGAGTGCCTGCAAAACAGGAGAGGACGTAATGGTTTCAATTTGAGTATGCACTAAAGCAAATCCTTTAAAAGCTAAAAACGCAATTATCAGTAGAGTGCTGAATACTGTTGTTATACTGCTTAGTTGTTCTTTTGCTTTATGGTATTGACGCGCTTTTGCATATTGCTCTTCGTCATATATACCTTCCAGTTCTTTAGGTATGGGTAAATCCCACGTTTTTGAATTTAAAGAACTCAAAATGAAATCCAGAACAAAATCAAAAACTATAAACGCTATAATGATAATAGTTAAAACGGAAATTCCCTGTGTAAGCATATTGCAAAAATAAGGAAAATAGCGGGTTATTTAAACAACCATTTTGCCAGCAGTTTTTGAAGAAATGGCATCAGAA
>DAOORG010000165.1:0-5754 GCA_035389165.1 Chitinophagales bacterium | reverse complement strand
GGTGAAACCACTTACGAATTTCATACTTCCTATCTTACCCTGATTGGATCGCATACCTTTTGGCGTTCCAATGCCAACGACCAGACTAAAATAGAATTGCAAACAGATGTAAAATTCAATATTCCGGTCAATCCAAAAAAAGCAGCAGATTTATTGGAAGCGACCATCAACGGCGATAAATCTGATTTTAAAGTACTCAATACACGTCCTTCAAAAACCTTATCGATTGTATTCCAAAATCCGAAAGCAACCAACGAAACCGCCAAAGTGAAAGTGGTGTTGAAGAAAATTGGCAAGTCTATGAAAGAAGAACAGTTTACGGAAAAGTCTTCCGTGCCGGCTGTTCAAAAACTGGAACTTCGCAATGTGGAAACGGTACACAATGGCGTGGCAGGCACCGTTTTTATTGGTAGTTCTCAGCCTGTGTCCAACAATAAACTGAAAGAATCCATTACCATAGAACCGGCAATTGCATTTACGGCAACGGCAGACGAAAAAGGAATTACCATTTCCAGTGAAGAGTTTTCACCGGATCTGGAATACGAAATCCAGGTGACGGAAAGTATTATCGGCAGCTTTGGCGGTAAATTAAAATCTGATTTTACAGAAGAAATATCATTCGGTGAAATTGCACCGCAACTAAAATTTGATAACACCAAAGCGGAATATTTAGGTGCCAAAGGCAGCAGAAATGTATCAATTCTGATGACAAAATCAGATAAGGTAAAAGTCAGTGTCTACAAGATTTTCCAGAATAATATTTATGCATTTAAAAACAGAGGCACCGACTTGGGTTACCAAGATGAATACGATGAAGCCACCGATAATTATTCTTATCACGATTATCAATATTACAATACGGAAAATGCCGGTGAGCTGATTTTTGAAAAGAAATACAAAGCCAGTGAACTGAAAGACTACGGACATGCCAAATTATTAAACATAGATTTCACCGATAAATTCAAAGAGTTTAAAGGAATTTATGTGGTGAAAGTGGAAGACAACGAACGTGTCTGGTTGCAGGATTCAAAAATTATTTCGCTTTCCGATATCGGATTGATTGTGAAACAGGATAAAAATGCCGTGCATATTTTCGCCAATTCCATTTTAAATACGGAAGCGTTAAAGAACATAGATATTTCCGTAATCAGTACGTCTAATCAGGAATTGGGAAAAGTAAAAACAGACAGAGACGGTTATGCTATGTATGAAATTCCGGAAGCCTACAAAGATTTTAAAGTGGGAATGATTACAGCATCTTCTGACGACAGCGATTTTAATTACGTGTTGTACAATTCTACTTTAGTAGATAATACACGATTTGATGTTGGCGGCAAACGATTAAATGCATCCAGCTACGATGCCTATATTTATGCAGAACGCGATATTTATCGTCCCGGTGAAGTGATCCATTTAAACACCATTGTGCGCACCAACGACTGGAACCTGCCTGGCGAAATGCCTGTAAAAGCAAGGGTTTTACTGCCATCCGGAAAAGAACTGCAATCGTATAAAAATGTACTGAACGTGCAAGGTGCTTTTGAAACGTCTATCCCAACCAGCAGCAGCACGCCAACAGGATTGTATACTTTTCAGGTGCTGACCGGAAACGATGTTCTCCTTGGTTCTAAAAATATTATGGTGGAAGAGTTTATGCCGGACCGCATTAAAGTAGAGTTGAAAACAGATAAAGAAGATTACAAACCGCTGGAAAAAGTCAGCGCTTCTTTCACTGCCACCAATTATTTCGGACCGCCTGCAGCAAACAGAAACTATGAAGTCAATTTCTCGCTGGAAAAAAACACCTTCTCGTCTAAAGAATTTGAACGCTATAATTTCAACGTCAGTAAATATGCAGAATACTACACCGTGGTACGCAATGGCATCACCGACGGCAACGGTAACGGCTTTGAAGCGTTTGAAATTCCGGCAGAATACAATGAAACCGGCTTGCTGAAAGGCAGAATATTAACGACAGTATTTGATGAAACCGGAAGACCTGTCAACCGTGTAAAATCTTTTAATGTCTACACACAAGATGTGTTTTATGGTGTACGTACCGACAATGATTTCTTCAGCACCAAACAGTTGATTAAAATTCCCGTTGTTGCCGTGGATAAAAATGGGAAAGCACTTACCACACAAACTGCCAACGTAAAAGTAGTGCGCAGAAAATGGGAAACCATCCTGCAAAAATCAAACGGACAACTAAAATATGTATCACAGAAAAAAGAAGAAATCATAGATAATAAAAACATCACGATACGCGGTGCCAATTCTTATTATTCGTTTTCTGCCAAAGAAAGCGGTGACTACGAATTCCGTATTTCCGCACCGAACAGCGAAAGTTATGTATCCTATTATTTTTATGCATACGGCTGGGGCGACACTTATTCGTCTTCGTTTGAAGTCAACAACGAAGGAAAAATTGACATCACCGTTGATAAAGAAAAATACCAGACAGGCAATAAAGCCAAGGTATTGCTGACGTGTCCGTTTGATGGTAAAATTTTAGTAACCGTAGAACGCGATAAAGTGTTAGACCATTTTTATGTGAACTCGGATAATAAAACAGCATCGTTTGATATTAAACTGGAAGACAAACATGTTCCAAATGTATACGTAACGGCAACGCTGATAAAACCAAATGTAAACGACGGAATGCCGTTGACGGTTGCCTATGGTTTCGCACCGGTACTGGTAGAAAATCCGGACAATAAAATTCCGATTGAGTTGCAATGTGTGAGTGAAACACGCAGCAAAACCAGACAAACCATCAAGATAAAATCAAAGGCAAATACCGAAATGACCATTGCAGTAGTCGATGAAGGCATCCTGGCATTGAAAGACCAAAAGTCGCCGAATCCTTATGATTATTTCTATTCCAAACGCGCGCTGGAAGTCGACATGTACAACATCTATCCGTACTTATTTCCGGAAGTTACTTCCTTAGGTGGTGGTTTTGATGATATCTCTAAACGCGTGAATCCATTAACGAATAAACGCGTGAAACTCGTGTCTGTCTGGAGCGGCATCATACATACCAATACGTTCGGCAATGCGGAATTCTCGTTCGATATACCACAATTTTCAGGCAGTCTGCGCGTGATGGCGGTTGCCTACGACGGCAAGAAATTCGGTGCAGCAGAAAAAAATATCAAAGTGGCCGATCCGATTGTTATCAGTGCAGGCGTTCCGCGTTTTGTTTCACCGAACGATAAATTCATGGTTGCTGCAACAATTTCCAATACGACGAAAACTAAAACACAGGCTATCATTACGGTGAAATCAGAAGGTGTGTTACAAAATGAAATTAACGGTTCTGTCAGCACCGATATTGATGCCAACAGCGAACGTCAGTACGACTTTAGCGTCCTCACCAAAAATATGACCGGTGAAGGAAAAGTAATTATTACTGTAGATGCGATGAAAGAAAAATTCACCGACACGACTTTCATTACTTCCAGACCGAATGCTACGTTCCAGAAATTTTCCGGTTCAGGCACCCTTGCAGGCGGCAAACAAAATACCATTAATTTCTCCAGTGCAGTGCCGATGTTATCTGCTTCCAGAAAATTAATTGTCAGCAATTCACCGATGCTGCAATATGGCAAAAACTTAAGTTATCTGGTCAACTATCCGCATGGCTGCGTGGAGCAAACCGTGTCTACGGCGTTTCCGCAATTATATTTTTCTGATTTGGCGAGAAACCTGAATGGATCTTCTGCTACCAATAAAAATGCGGTCAACAATGTACAGGCTGCCATTGATAAACTGCAATCCATGCAGTTGTCCAACGGTGCGCTGAGTTACTGGCAAGGTGGCGGCTATGAAAGCTGGTGGGGCACCATTTATGCTGCGCACTTCTTACTGGAAGCACAGAAAGCCGGTTACTATGTCAATGATAAGACGCTGAATAAAATGTATGGTTATATGAATTCAAGATTAAAAACCAAAGAACTTGAATTTATGTATTATGCAGATGGCAGCAAGAAAGAAGTGATTAAATCGGAAGTGCCGTACAGCTTGTATGTATTGGCTTTGGCAGATGAAGCCAAAACGTCTGAGCTCAATTATTACAAATCCAATCCTGAGTTGCTGACGCAAAGCGGACGCTATTTAATTGCGGCAGCGTTTGCGTTGAAAGGCGATAAAAAGAAATTTTATGCGATGCTGCCGAAAGGATTTGTGAATGAAAAAACAGAACCTGCGTTCAACGGCAACTTCTATTCTGATTTCCGCGATATGGCATTGGTGTTAAATACGCTGTTAGAAGTGGATCCGCAAAACACGCAGATTAATTATATGGCGAAACAGGTGGCGCAAACGTTGCTGACCAAACAATACTTAAACACACAGGAAAATGTGTTCGGATTTTTGGCGATGGGCAAGCTGGCAAAAGCAGCGAGCAAAGGCAATGTAACCGCCACGATTACCAGCAACGGAAAAACCATTGCCACGTATGACGGCAAGAAAGATGTGGTGCTGCCGAATAGTTTGATTGGCAATAAAGCCGTAAACATTACGACTGCAGGCAGCGGCAAACTCTTTTATTTCTGGGAAATGGAAGGCATACCAACGGTAGGCACCAACAAGGAAGAAGACAATTTCTTAGAAGTGCGCAGAACCTACAAAGACCGCAACGGAAAAGTGTACAACAATATGTTCTTCCAGAACGATTTGGTGGTGGTGGAGATTGCGATACGCAGCACCAATGGTATTACCGTGCCGAATGTGGCGATTACCGATTTGCTGCCGGCTGGTTTTGAAATAGAGAACGCGCGCATTACGGAAATACCACAACTGGAATGGCTGAAGAATGCCGCGCAGCCTGATTACAAAGACGTGCGCGACGACCGTCTGAACCTGATTGTTACGGCAACACCGAAAATAAATAAATACTATTACCTGTGCAGAGCAGTTTCTTTAGGAACGTTTAACGTAGGACCAGTAGGCGCAGATGCCATGTACCGCGGTGAATACCATTCGTATAATGGTGCGAGACAGATTGTGGTGAACAGGAAGGTGAGTTTGTAGTTGTCTGAATTAGGATTTATTGGATGGATGGATTATTGGATTTTTCCACGACTTTGTCATTCCGACGAAGGTGGAATCTTGTTAATTATTAAAACGAATTGTGGTTTGTTGGTTGAAAATCAACAACGGCAGAGGAGAACAAATAGAAATCAACTTGAAAATGAAGTTCATTATCTAAGAAGTGTTTATGAATATTTTTCTGGAAGCAATGTGCCAAGCGATAAAGAACTTATCAAGAGTATAAATAAAGTTAAAAATGAATTAAAACATAATGATAGCGGAGATAATGAATGGTTCAATGCAGATTTTGAAAATGAAGCTGTTTTATTATTTGTAAAGGCTGTTAAAAACTATCACGATTGTTATAAAGAATTCCCCAACGATAGGATTATTAAAAATCTATTCGAACATTTAACATCATAACCAATATTAATAATTGGATTTACCCAAAAACAAAGTCTGAATTAATAGATTTCGTTTATCGGTTGGTGCCTCACCAACCGAAACAATAAAATAAATATGGCTGGTGAGGACACCAACCATTAGATAAAACCTTGACAAGATTTAGAAAAGCTTAATCTTGTCAAGGTTTTTATATAGAAAATTTAAAATCTTCTCTTTTATAAAAGCATGTAATTATTAGGGTTTTATTTATCTTTATTTTGTCACGTCCTGAAATAACGATACAATAAAAAAGATTGTTATGGAAGCAAACAC
>DAOORG010000164.1:0-5842 GCA_035389165.1 Chitinophagales bacterium | reverse complement strand
GCTGGATTAAATACCAGTCTAAATTCAATTTCCCGTTGCTGAAAAATGCGTTTTTGATTGTATTGGTTGCATTATTTGGTGTTTATTCTTACATGACAATAAGCAGAAATTTCGTTTGGAAAAATACACTCACGTTAATGAGCCATGATATACAATCACTACAAAATTCTATTCTGGCTAATTTTATTTATGCCAATAATTTAAAGTATGAAAGTAAAGTGGCAAAAGATAAAACAGATGCAATTGCATTGGCAACTTCAGCTGTTTATTACTACAATCAGGCAATAGCGTTGCAGCCAAATTATCCTGAGTTTTATTTTAAACTTGGCAGTACTTACCGATATAATCTGAATAATTTAGACAGTGCAGAACGGCATTTTAAAAATGCGGTGTTAATTGATACCTTATATGCAGACGCAAAATATGAATTGTCGAAATTGTATTTTGATAAGCAGGATTACCGAAGAAGTACTTATTTTTTTAAGCAAACGTATGAACTGAAACCTACAGATTCACTGACATTATTCTATTATGCACAAAGTGCTGCGAATAGTGGAGACATGGCAACGTGTTATAAAATTAATCAGGAATTTTTAAAATTGTATCCTGAATTACCTTATCCATATCTAAACCTTGGTACTTATTATTCCACTATCTTAAAAGATGACAGTGCTGTTGTTTATTTTGAAAAAGCAATCAATTTAGGATATCGTGAAACAGAGTTGCTGAATAAATTAGCTTACTATTTTGAGCAAAAAGGCAATCCTGAAAAAGCAGCTTATTACAGGAAATTAAACTAAGGTGTTTGTGTTGAATAAATTATATAATTTCCTTTTTTTAAATAAGGTTTATAAGCTGGATAGTGTTTAACGATAAGTTCTTTTGCTCTTTCGTTTTCTTTAGTTACTAAGAAATCTATTTTTCCATTTGTAAAAAGTTCATCATACTGTTTACTGGAAACGGTCATCAGTTTTGACGTGGTTTTCAGTCCGAGTAAACCATAAATCAAGCGGTCAAGATGGTATTCCTGTCCGTAAATCACATTAAAATCTGCAATAAAAATACTTTGCTGTAATTCAGGATTGAAAATGCTGGCTTTCTTTTCCAACAATGGAATCAGGTCTTTTCTTAACTGATAATATTCCGAAAAAGCAGCTTTATGTGCATCTTCTTTATCGAAATTTATGGTGTAGATATTTAATACAGTATTGGATGCAAAAATTAAAAGCACATAAATTCCGGTGAAATAAAATGTTTTTTTAGGAAATTCACTTCTGTTTTTTATGAAAATAATTGTTGTCACTAATGCTATAGCAATTAATTCATATGTGTAGTTTAAATAACTGCCTGGACGAAACAGAAAAAAGGAACTCAATAGAGCCGCAAAAAAGCCGGTTATTGCAAATGTAATTGTTAATGGTTGATTGTTTTTTTTCTTGCTAACAAGAATATAAATGAATAATAAATAAAATGGAGAAAGTCTGAAGGTATTAAAAATGACAATTAAAAAATTGTAAGAATTTTTATAGTCAGATATGCCTTGAAGGTTGAATAAAAACAAGCTACTCAGGCAATATTTTCCGTAAATAATATGAAACAATAAAAACAGGAAACAAACGCTGAAAGCAAAAACAACAAGGTAAATGAAAACCTGTTTTGTTCTTTTTACAAGAAATGTAACACCTAAGAAGAGTCCGATATAAATGAAAGCATCTTGTTTGGCGGCAATGCATAAAATGCCAAAAACTAAAGAACGTAATTTAGAAGAAGCATTTCCTGATTCAAAAAAATAATCTATAAAATAATATAGAAATGCTATAAAAAATGCCAGTTTCATGCTGTCAGGCCTTACCGCATAGGAATGACCAGTAATGAGCAATAAATACAACGCGCATGCAAATAAAATAAGTGCATTGTCTGTTAAGTATTTCTTAGCAAAAAGGTAGATATAGTAAACACCTAAAATGGTAAATCCAAAGCTGATGATGCGACCGGTTATAAAAATCTTATAGATATTGTCTATGTAGTTTACTTCTAAAAACCGACAGGCTGCTTCCACTAAATGCAGATATAGTGGCGTATAAATGGTAATAGAAAAAGGCGCTTCATATGGATTTAAGTACAAAGGTTCGCCTTTCAGCAATTGTTGTATATAGTGTACAAAGGTAAATTCAGCACCATCTAAATCAATGTTATATGAAAAAATAAGCATTAGCCTTACCAATAAAAGATAGGTGATAAGCAATGCAGAGAAGATGAATAGAAAGCGATATTTGGTTGCCGGTGTTTTAATAAACTATTTTTTGTAAATTATGGATTGTGTTTTGTCTAAAGTAATATATTTTTTTGTTTTTATAAACTATTTTTTGAAATTTTAAGTGTATTTTTGGATGTATCACAATGAGTAAAGTATCCGAAGACATTGAATTATCTGTTGTAGTATTATGCTATCATTCGGAAAATATAATTGAAAAGTTTGTAGAGCAGCTGATTTCAGAATTAACAGAACTCAACGTCATTTATGAATTGGTACTCGTAGCCAATTACGACAAAAATTCTGATGACAACACACCGGTTTTAGCCGCACAACTTGCTCAAAAATATAATAGTATTAAAGTGCTTGCACACGAAAAAGAAGGCGGCATGGGTTGGGACATGCGTTCCGGATTGTCTGCAGCAACAGGGAAATACATTGCAGTTATTGACGGTGATGCTCAAATGCCGGCAAGCGATATTCCAATTGTGTATGGCGTAATAAAGTTTGGCAAGTATGATTTGGTAAAAACATATAGAGCAAAACGTTACGATGGTTTTGTCAGAACTTTTTTATCGGATATGTACAATATTCTTTTCCGTTTGTTTTTCTCGCCATCTTTTCCGGTTAGAGATATTAATTCAAAACCAAAGATTTTTACAAAAACAGCCTATCAAAAGATGAATTTACGCTCTAACGACTGGTTTACCGACGCAGAAATTATGATACAGGCATTTAGTCAGCAACTCAAAATTGCAGAAATTTCTACCGTTTTTTATAAGAATGAACGTAAAACCAGTTTTGTGGGATTTAAAACTGTTTGGGAATTTATGTTTAATCTGGTGAAATACCGATTTAAAAAATAATGCTGATTTTATAATTTCAGTGCTTTCTTAATCTTTTGTTCTGTAGAAGGTGAAAATGATTTTAGCGCGACAAAAAATCCGGTAATAATAATTGCAAAGAAAATATAAACAACGGTAGTTCGCATTTTATCTTCAAACTTCATGTAATAAATAACAGCCGGAACAATCGCAAATAATAAATTCATGAAAATTGTGTTGTGTTCATAGGCTATTTCAAAAGCTACCTGAAACAATCTTTTATAATTATATGCAGAATTCTGATCCGTTACGTTAAAATCAGGAATATCGACACTGCCGATTTTATTCGTGTTATTAAATATCATAACATCCACATTCCAAAAAATATGCTTGTTCTTAAGAATCGTATCTCGTAATGATTTAGAGATAATTCTGAAAGTAGAATTTCTTTTAAGATTAACTATCTTTCTAATAACTGACTTATACAGATTACTCAGTACTTTCCTGGTATCAGAATTATACATGGTGTTTTTATCATAATAAAAATAAAAAACGTCCATTTGCCTGTATGCGTCAGTAGTACAGATTTCAGTTAAATACTTTGTCATATCTTCATCAACACTGACAATAAAATCTCCTTTTGCCAGATAATAACCACATAACGTAGCAAACTGCTGGCCGTAATTTTTCCTTAATTGGTTGATTTTAATCTCAGGATACTGTTTCTCCAGTAAAAATAAAGATTGCACATCTTCACTCATGTGTTCATTATCAATGATAAATATTATCTCAAAATCTTTATATTTGCTGCTTAATGTTTTTAATACCACAGGCAGGTGAAGCATGGCATTTTGAGCAGAATGATAAATAGGGATAACAACGGATAATTCCATAAGCAACTGTAAAGATATGATAGATTATTCAAAACAAGAAAGCGATATTTTTGGTGTTCATTTTGGAAGATTAAATATCGACGAAGATTTTGATGACTGGTCAGCATTGAAAGAAGAAGTGGATGCTTCTGAATGCAACTATATCAGAGTTAAAATTAAAAACCCGAAAGGTCCGCAATTAGATAATTTATTCTCGTTAGCACCAAAAGTACATCTCTTGGAGATTTTACGTGTTTACAGAAGTGAAGATTTATCGGTAACACCATTTGAAAATGCACACAGCGATTTGATAATCGAGAAAGTGAATGATGCCAATAAAGATATTTTAGGTCAGTTTATTTTGGATACCTATGATGATGTTCCGTTTGGAAATTATACACCGGCTCATATTCAGGAAAGATTTCCGGCTAACAAACAATTATTGGGTATTATAGAATTCTTTAAAGAAAATTATGCCGGAAAAGACAAGGATAAGGTGGCTTATCTTTATTTTAATCAGGATAAAAAGCCATTAGGTTGTGTGGTTTCAGATTATTTTGACGATGGAAAAGGTGATTCAGGAACTTACTCATATTATGTTGGCGTTGCCAGAGACGAGCGAAACAAAGGTATTCAATATAAAGTTGTAAACTTCATAAAATTCTTTATTGCTGAAAGAGGTTATCGTTTTCTGGATGGCTCCACACGGCTATCCAATTTATACAGCGCACGCACAATGGAAAAAAACGGTTGCAAATGCATTCGTTACGATTGGGTGTACCTGCTGGAAAAATAATCCGTTATACAAATGGCTGCGTAAAAGTTCGTTCGTGCTCATTACCATAAAACTCGTTAAAATTCGCCGGTGGTGCACAATGATAGCCTAGTAATTGCTGCATATGTCTGGATAATGTATTCTTGTCAATATGCGACATGAATCTAGGAATATCTACACGCTGCTTCATCCAGGGTTTACTAAATACAATTAATAAACAAGTTCGCCAGTCTTCAGAAAAATTAGTGCCTGCAGCATGCCATACTTTCGGATCAAAAAAACAAATTGTTCCTTTTGGTACTACCACTCTGGTGGCAGCATTGTAAAAATGATCGTCATTTGGTTTTTCCTGCATATTCTGCGATGAAGGAAGAACCCAGGTCGCACCATTTACTTCCGTATAATCATCCATCGTAATCATCGCTACAATTGATTGATGATAATTTGGAATATAGCGCGGTGTATCTACATGCGGTTTGTAAGCTTTAGTATTTCCACCGTTTGGCGGTATACAATTGTTGGAATATAAATAAACAATAAACCATTTTTCCAGTATTGCTTCCACAAATTGCAATAATTCCTGATTATTTAAGACATCCAGTATTTGCGGGTATTTATCTGCATAATAAGGTGCACATAGCAGAAAGCCGTAATCGCGATAATTTTCTTTGTTTATCGCTTTTTTCTCCACTTCAATCAGTTCAATCATGATGCGACGCAAATCACTCAGATATTCATCAGATAAGGTACTGCTAACTGCCGTGTATCCAAATTGATTGTAGAATTCTACAGATGCCGTTAATTCTTCAGGGGAAAATACTTTTGACATAGTTGGTATTGTGTAGCAAATGTAAAAAAAATAAGTAATATGTAATATACTTTACAGCTAAGTGATGATATGATAATTAAGAAATTAAAGCGCTTGCTGATATTTATACACCAACAGATTTCCGGCTTTTTGCAGGAATGCATATTGAGTATAATATTCTTTTACTTGATTTATAGCAACTGGATTATTTTCAACCACAATATATTGTACAAATCCGTTTCTGAATTTTTCGTCATATTCTTCTGTGGAAGCATTTTTAAACATCGTGGATTTTATCGGCATATTCAT
>DAOORG010000163.1:0-5962 GCA_035389165.1 Chitinophagales bacterium | reverse complement strand
ATTAATCTTTATTAAAGCGTGTAGGTCATTTTACAAATTCCCATTAAGCCCATTACCGGTGCACCGATAAAATATTGTTGTTTTCTGTTGTATAAATTGGACAAGGAAACGGTAATATTATAATGATCTTTCATGAATTTTGGTGTGTAAGAAATATCCAGATCCATATCGTGTGTGGCTGCCTGACGACCAATAAAATTACCGGATAAAACAGGATATCCTGCTGCCCATTTAAACTTAACACCTACATTCAGGCCGATTTTTTCTGCGGTATAGTTAACACCAGCATTGACTCTATGTTTTGGCGAGTTTAAGGCAACATAACCCAGTGGCGCACTGTCTACCACAACTGAGTCTTTATCTACGAAAGAATAGTTTGCAGACAACGAAATTCCTTTTGGTAAATACAGATTTGAATTAAAGTCAACACCATAAACTGACACATCGCCAATATTTCTTGTAACTAATAACATGTTTGGTCCGCCAGCTTCTTTCGGTGTGATCACTCCAATCGGTAAGTTTTGAACTGCCTGACGAATTAAGGATACGAATTCATCGCTTGCTGTACCGTTATTATTTCCACCAAATTTTGCGCTTTGGTCTAAGAATGCATTCATTGCCAGTTGTACTAATGGATTTAAGTTATTGTAATTCTGAATAATTCTTGGTGACAAATAATCCATTAATTGCGCATCATCGAACATTACAGCTGGTGTTAATAATTGTACCGGTGCCAAATAATCTTTATAGTCTGTTCTGTACACATCTACCTGTAATCCAAACATTTTTCCAATTACACCTTTATATCCTAATTCATAGGTGTATGTTGTAGTTGCTTTTAATTTAGAAATATCCTGCGTTTTTTTCCATCTGTCGTTATTGGATTCAAATAATTGTTTTCCTGTATTCAGATTTTTCACCACCTGATTGATATCATTTGGAATTGTTTGCGGAATAATTGAATTAACTACTAAATTAACAATTGGCAAAATCGGTGAGTTTTCTTCAATATCTGCTCTCAGTCCAAACTGACCTCTGATGGCAGTTAAAATACCATCCCAACCGGTTGCATTAAAAGATGCATCACCTACATCATGAAACTGACCAGAAGTTCCATATGGTGATAAATATTGTGGCAATACTTCACCGCCATAATTTGGATTTGCATTAAAGCTGTAATTGAAACCTGTGTTTGGTGTACCAATATTTCTTACCTGTATTCCCTGTGGAATTTCACCTTGTTTTACATCTACGTAATAAGCAGCGGAAGCAGGATTTTTGAAGGCTCTATTAAAGGTGAAACGTAAATTATGTCCGGTGCCAGGCTTATACACTAATGCTACTTTTGGTGAGAATAATAATTTCTTTACTGCGGTATTATAATCCAAACGAGTAGCAACTACTACGCTAAAACGTGGATGTAATTTATAATCACCTTGTAAATAAACGCCGTATTCATCGATAGCATCGCTGTCTTCATATTTCCCATTTAAGGTGCCATCAGTATTAGGTCTGGTAAAGAATGCATCAAAACCATACACCAGATTCACACGCTTTTTAAACAATTCTGATGAATGTTGCGCTTGTACGGAATACATGTGAGATTTGTCGACATAACGACCTCCAACAGGAACAAAAAAAGTATTTCTGGAATTATTTCCATTCATAAAAGCTTGTACAAAAAGGTTTTTCCACGTAAAGCGAGCTTGTGCCCAGGAGTATGTCCAGTTTTTATTTTGCATGGCACCAACCGGACTTGGAATAATGCCGTTACTTACATTGACACCACCGGCAAGTACAATATTAAAATCTTCTTTTATCTGAATATCGTAGCGTGCATCCACTTGCCCATTTAGAATTTTTTCATCTCTTTCATTTTCCACAGCCACACCGCGTCCGTTTGGATCATAACTTCCATCTGGTCGTTCATAATAAATAGTATCACCAGATGCTTTGAACTTTATTACACTTGCAGGATCAAATAAATCACTGTATCTCCAATCGTGTCCTGTAAATAGTTGTCCTGATACTTTGATACCCATTTTTACATTTGGGTTTTTAGAATGAATGGTATCACCTACATAAAATCCTGCAGAGAATAACATTCGTTCTGTAAATTTATCGTAGTCAAATTTTGGATTTAATCTATTGATATCTGTTAACGTATCTTTGATTTTAACGCGTGCACCAATTGTCGTCCAAAATTTTATTTCCTGATATTTTAAAGGCGACTTAGTCAAAATATGAATAACACCTTGGTTGGCATTTGGTCCGTATAATGCGGCTGCAGGTCCTTTTAATATTTCTATACGCTCAATGTCTGCATCAGTAGTAGTCATCATCTGATACATATTTAATCCTGTGTTTGGTAGTTTTGCTACTCGATTATCCGTTAGCGACATTACATCACTTGTAAAGAAACCTGAAAAACCTCGAACAGAAGGTTGACCACCCTGTACACCAGTTTGCATAATTTGTACACCAGAACTGTTTTTTATATAATCTGTAACACCTAAACCAGCTTTATTTTTGATGGCTGCAGCGTCAACAGAAACAATAGAGGCAGGTGCATCCAGTGCTTTTTCTTTTTTTCTACCCACAGAAACAACTATTTCATCCATAATATTTCCTTCTTCTTCCATTTCAAGGTCAAAAGACCGGCTTTCGTTTATGGTTAGTTTTTCTTCTTTCAATCCTAAATAAGTAAATACAATAACTTCTCCTTCGTTGGCTTTAAGTTCATAGTTACCATCAAAGTCGGTAACTGTGCCTTTTAGTTTATCTGTTTCTACAAAAATATTTACGCCAATTAATGGTTCTTTAGTTTTCTTGTCAACTATTTTTCCTTTAACTGTAAATTCTTTATTTGATTTTTTGACAAAGACCTGTGGAATATCCTTCATTTTATCTTTTAAAGAAGAAGTATCTTTTTGCTTTTGTGCCTGTGCAGAATATGATAAAAATAGAATAAAAATTAACGAGGTGACTTTACTTACTTGATTCATAATTACAATTTTAAATTGCTTTGTTCCAATGTTCGGCGCAAAACTATTAGCAAATATCTGTAATAGGAACGAAATAGAATTGCAATATTGTTAACACTCAAAATTTACAAATAATAGAGTAACTAAAAACAGTTAGAATGAAAAAGGTAATTTGGATTGATTCTAATTACAAGAGAATATCCGAAGGAATTTTGATTTTGAGTCCATCAATTTTTTCAGAAATCTTGATTTGACAAGACAATCTGCAATTTCCGGTATAGCATGGTAAAGTTTCGAGCATACATAATTCGTCGTCACCAGGACCGCCCACCATTATTTCATCTTTATTGAGTACTTCCACTTTGCAGGTGCCGCAGATTGCCATTCCACCACAAATTGCTTCGATAGGATAACCTTCACCTTTTAAAACTTCCATTAAAGACAATTCGATACCTAAAGGAATTTCCATTGGTAAAAACGAAAAATCGTCTTGTTGAATATGTATGGTGATTGATTCCATGATATTTTAAATGGCATCATTTTAACGCGATGCCATTTAATTTAGATAGGTTATTTTAAAATCCGTTTACACCGTTAACTGTAGTATATTTCAGCGATGGTTTTTTTCCGGAAATTAATTCGGCTGCACTTTGGCACATCATAGCAGCTTCGTGGAAACCGCATAAAATAAGTTTTAATTTGCCTTCATAATTATTGATATCACCAATAGCATAAATACCTTTTTCATTGGTAGAATAATCTCTGGTATCTACATTGATGGCATTTTTTTCTATGCTTAAACCCCAATTTGCTATAGGTCCTAATTTAGGACTTAGGCCGAATAAAGCAAGATAATGATCCGCTTCAATTTCTTTAGAAGTACCATCGTTATTACTAATTGTAACGCTTTCTAATTTTCCGTTGCCATGAAGATTTGTAATGTTAGAGTTTAGCTCCAGTTTAATTTTTCCGTTTGCTGCAAGTTCTTTCACTTTATCTACACTATCCGGTGCACCGCGGAACATTTCACCTCTATGTACCATGGTTAATTCTGCTGCAACATCTGCCAAGAATAGCGTCCAGTCTAGTGCGCTGTCTCCGCCACCTGCAATAACAATTTTTTTATTGCGGAATTTTTCCGGATCCAGCACCATGTACTCAACACCATTTTTTTCGTAGGCAGCTAAATTTTCGATTGCCGGTTTACGTGGCTCAAATACACCGAGTCCACCTGCAATACAAATTATTTTTGCATGGATTTTTGTATCCAGATGAGTAGTCAGTTCAAAAGAACCATCTTCCAGTCTGCTGATACCTTCAACACGTTCGCCTAGTGTAAATGTAGGATTAAACGGTTTACCTTGCTCTAGTAAGTTATCTACCAGTTCCTGTGCGTTAATGGTTGGAAAACCAGGTATATCATAAATAGGTTTTTTAGGATATATTTCTGAAAGCTGTCCGCCTGGCTGTGGTAAATAATCCACCAGATGGCAACGCAATTTCAATAAACCTGCTTCAAAAACGGCAAACAATCCTACCGGACCTGCGCCTATAATACAAATGTCTGTTTCAATCATGATTTTTCTTATTTAAGATAAATGATATGGAAATCACACCAATTTAATCATCAAAAATAAGAAGACAGACTTTAAAGGAATGTTATTAATTATTCAGATTAAGAAAGTAATCTTATGCTAGTTAGTTAATTTCTATACTTTTTTTAGTCCGATCTTCAACAAACCGTCTTTGTAACTGATTTTTACGTCTTCTTCTTTTATTTTCTGAGGCAAAGCAATAGACTTACTCCAGGAGTCAAAAGCATATTCCTGAATCAGGTAATTTTTCTTTTCAGCTTTAGTTACCGATTCTTTTTCGCTGCTGATGGTTAGTTTATTTCCAACCACATGTACTTTTACGTTCTTTTTAGTCAACCCAGGAATTGAAACTCTTACTTTATATTGAGTTCCGGTATCCCAGATATTCCAAAAAGGACTTGAAATAATTGCAACCTCTTTTTTTACAGGTGGTGACACTTGTTTTTTTACAACAGCCGGTTGGGTAGCTTTTTTTACAGGTGCCACTTTCTTTTTGGGCACGCTTACTTTTGCGTTCTTTTTGATTGCCATATTATAAGAATTTTATTCGTGCGTAATAAATACAGGTGCTTTAATTTCTTTGATGATCGTATTTGCCATGCTTTTTTTCAAAAACCTGGAGAATGAATTTCTTCCGTAAGCACCCATCACAATAAATGAATTATCCTGATACAACTTAAAATAACTAAGAATTGCATTTGAAGCTCTTTTTTCATGCTCGATATCAATAGATAAATTAGAAAAGCGCTGATGCAAGAGATCTTTTATATTTTCACTGTTTGATAAATGATTGGAAGCTGTGGAATTAAATGAAAGTAAGGTAGTTGGTTTCTGACTCCATTCCGGAAATAGATAAGAATACATTTTTATTGCATGAACACTAGACGGTGTTCCATCGTAACATAAAAACACATTATCTACCTGATCAAATTTGCCGGGCACCACCAACACCGGACAATGGGCATCTTCCAGTACATCCACTATAAAATTGGATAACTCATGTTGATTGGTTAAGGTAAAGCTCATGTGTTCGTCAATAACCAATATATCTGCAAAGACCGACTCATTGACCAAAAAATTGACAATGTCGGTTCCATCATGAAAGTGCGCTTTGTGTTTTATATTTTCTGCATTGCATCTTTCATTAAACAATTTAAGATTGAGTTCCAGCTTTTCATGATCTTCATGTTGCTGCTTGATGATATTGTTATACTCTACAGGAACCAAATCAAAAATTCCGGGCAAATCAGCGTAGATATATGACATATCATGCAAGAAAACTCCTAATATCATTCCACCGGAACGCCTTGCAATTCCGATTGCATATTCCAATGCATGTTCGTTATACGTTACGGCATCAATTGTTACAATTATTTTTTTCAT
>DAOORG010000162.1:4887-5994 GCA_035389165.1 Chitinophagales bacterium | reverse complement strand
ACATTGTACGCATCTTTGCAGATTAATGTGCTGAATATGAGCAAAAACAAATCTATAGCGGCTATCGCATCTACTGAAAATGACACTACATCGACATCCTTGTTTTCTTTCCATAAATTCGATGGTTTTTTTCAGGAATTAGGTGAGCTCACCCGATTTGCCGGAAATTTCTTCAAGTCTGTTATAAGACCACCCTACGAATTCAAAGAATTAATGAAACAATGCTACCTAATCGGCTATCAGTCGCTTTCTCTGGTAGCCATCACCGGTTTTATTATGGGTTTGGTTTTAACCATTCAAACAAGACCCACTTTAGCGCGATTTGGTGCAGAATCCTGGATTCCGGGCATGATTGCCGTTTCCATCGTACGGGAAATCGGTCCGGTGATTACCGCCTTAATCTGTGCCGGTAAAGTAGGCTCCGGCATTGGCGCAGAACTGGCCTCCATGAAGGTTACCGAACAAATTGATGCCATGGAAGTATCCGGCACCAATCCATTTAAATATATTGTCGTCACCAGAATTTTGGCAACTACCTTAATGATTCCCATCTTAGTGGTATTTGCAGATTTCGTTTCCTTTATCGGCGGTTATTTAGGTGTAAATATTTTAGGTGATGTTGGATTGCGTTTCTTCTTCACACAAGTATTCGACAAACTCGGTTACAATGATTTATTACCAGCCATGTTGAAAACAGTATTTTTTGGTTTCTCTATTGGTTTGGTATCCACCTTTAAAGGGTACAACGCCACCAAAGGCACTGAAGGCGTTGGTTTATCAGCAAATGCTGCCGTAGTACTCAGCTCCCTCTGTATTTTTATAATCGATGCCATTGCCGTGCAGTTAACCTCATTATTAGTAAAATAGCATGGAAACAAAACAATCAGAAATAACTGTTGGTTTGGAAGCTCAAAATAAGGTGGAGTCAACCTATATAGTGGAAATAAAAAATCTGAGCAAATCCTTTGGAGAAAATCACGTTTTAAAAGATATCACCATCAACATAAAAAAAGGTGAAAACTTAGTGGTGCTCGGAAAATCGGGCAGCGGAAAATCGGTATTGATAAAATGTCTGGTGCGATTGATGGATGCAGATGCCGGCAGCAT
>DAOORG010000162.1:0-4787 GCA_035389165.1 Chitinophagales bacterium | reverse complement strand
GGCGGTATGCGAAAACGAATCGGACTGGCGCGCACCATGATTCTGAAACCGGATTTGATGTTGTATGATGAACCGACAACAGGTCTTGATCCGATTACTTCCAAAGAAATCAGCAAGCTGATTCTCGAAGTTCAAAAAAAAGAAAAAACAACCTCTATTATTATCACGCACGATATAGAATGTGCCAGAATAACGGCAAACCGAATGATTATTATAAAAGACGGAGTTTGTGCTGCAGAAGGCACTTATAAAGAATTAGAATCATCAGAAGATGAATGGGTTCGTTCATTTTTTGAGTAATACATAAAAAAATTAAACATGGAAAATAAAATTGCAAAAAACAATATACGCCTTGGCATCTTCGTTACTATCGGAATGTTATTACTGATTACAGCTATTTATTTTATTGGCAACCGGCAACATCTGTTCAGCCGAACTATCCGTATCAGCGGGCTTTTCAAAGATATCAGCGGATTGCAAATTGGCAACAACGTACGTTTTTCCGGCATCAATATCGGCACTATTGAAGATATCGTCATTGTGAGCGACAGCATGGTTAGAGTGGATATGATACTGGAACAGAAAACACAGAAATTTATAAAAAGTGATGCCATCGCAGTTATCGGCTCCGAAGGATTGATGGGAAATAAAGTATTAAACATTACGGCAGGTTCTTTTGGTAAAAAAATGATTGCAGATAATGGTTATGTCTTAACAAAGCAATTGGTGAGTATGGATGATATAATGGTTAAAATGGATTCAGTTGCCGGAAATGCCGTCTACATTACAGCCGACTTAAAAGGCATTCTTGCAAATATGCATGCAGGAAATGGTGTGTTAGGCAAACTGTTTATGGATGAAGGCATGGCAACCACAATTGACCAGACTTTAATAAATGTAAAAAAAGGTACACATACCTTAAATGAAGACCTCGAAGCACTTCAAAGTAATTTTCTTTTCAAGAAAGGATTCAAAAAGAAAGAAGAAGAAGCACAAAAAGCTATAGATGCCAAAATTAAAGAAGCAGAAAAAGCTAAAAAAGCATTAGAAAAGGCAGAAAAAGATGCTCAAAAACTTATTGACAAGAATAAAAAGTAAATTCTGTTTTATCGTAAAATTAAATAGTGTAAAAATGGAACCCAATTTTCCATTTGATTCAAGTTTACCCAATTTGCTCCTACACGTTTATAGGTATATTGCATTTTTTTGCTTGATAATAATCAATTAGTGAACGAAATTAAATTTTTGCTATTGACAAGTATGCAAAGTTTAACTAATATTAACCATCAACGTTAAAGAAAACTTTAAAATTCGCAACCAAGATACCCGATGACTCCAAAAAGGATAGTCATAAAAACCCCCTCAGAAACATCAAAAACCCCTAATTCAGGGGTTTTTCTTTTTTTTATAAATCATTGATTTTCTTTGTCTACTCACAAGGTTCGAAAACCTTTAGTGCAAATCCATCTTCCGAATTTCCGGCTACGCATTTATAATTCATTTCTGCATTATAAAAATCTATACGTGTATTATGAGATAAATTACATTCATCTACCGGTGCAATTGGTTTTGTATCGCCAAAAGCAACTGGAATTAATCGACTACAATCAATTCCTTTGGTTGTAAGGTAATAGCTAATCATAGCAGCACGCTGCAAACTCAGCTTTATGTTTTCTTCAGGCGATTTTTCAGAATATACGTGTCCTTCAATTCGAAGCTTCGTGATATATGGCTTGTCTTTCAGGTACTGCGCTACAAAATCCAACATAGGATCTGATGCATCTTTGACATCGTAAGCGTGTGTATCAAATTTTATATCGCCTGGCAAAACCAGTGCATTATTTTGCACTTCATAAGCGTTTTCAGCTACTAACTGAAAAGACACCAATAATAATGCTATAATTAAGAATCTGCTTAGTTTCATCTGTTGGAGTTTCAATACTATAAATATCTGCTAATAATTTGAAATCAGCCAGGCAAAAATTGTTATAATTTAGTGAAAAATGCTCTTAGTGGACGCATCCGCCATGAAAAGCAACGATAAAACTGTTCTTAATTATCAGCTCATTACTAATAAAAAGCAAATAATAAACACCTGTACTTAAGCCACCAATCTGCAAACTACCGGTAGATTTTCCTTTTAAAAGCCTGTAATTCTGCTGGTAATACTGTTTTCCATCAATACCGGCAATTAAAAATGTGCCATCTACAGTTTTGTTGGTAGCAGCAAAGAAATTCAAATTGCTGGTGTTTTCTTCCAGTAAATTATCTAAAATTTTGAGTTCAGTAATGTCTTCTAAAGCAGATTGCTGTTGTATACCGGTAACTAATTGTCTGACAGAATCCAGTTGCGATAGTTTAGAGCTGCCATCCAACATAATTTGCACCACTCTGTAATAATTCCAACCTGCTAACATTGAAGTATCTTGATAATGATAAGTTGCTGTATCAAATAGATTTCCTGAAGGCAATGTGTTGTGTATGGTTAAAAAGTTGGTTCTATCCTGACTTCTTTGTAATTCGTAGCGAACCACGCCTTGTTCATGTACACCTTGCCAGCTTGCTGTTGCTGTATCATTACCGTTCTTCACCACCTTAAACTGAATCAGTGAATCTATCCTGAAAACGATGGTATCCAGATTAGAAATTTTAAATGTGCCACTTTGCAAATTCATTATTACTCTGTAGTAAGATGTATCTTTTAGCGGATAAAAATCAGGATGACTGTATGCATTATCCTGTAATGCCGTATTTACAGAAACAGTAGCATGATTTTGAAAACTGCCTAAAACAGTACGTTTCTGAATGTTATAATACTGTGCAAAATACTCCTTTGCTTTCCACTGTATATCAATTTTATTAGAAAGCACTGAAGCATTCAAGTCATAAACACTATCTCTTACATATGGAATTCTAATGGCAAGAACATCCGAATAGCGAATACTATCTGTGTAACTAACTATTTTTATTCGATAATACATTACTGTATCATCCGGAAAAATGTCTTTAAATGTATAACAAGAATCTTTAAACGCTATTTGTGCGGTGTAAATAGTATCTAATGAAGAGTAGGCTGTACTGTTTGTATTTTTTCGTTCTACTACAAAATAGCTGGTATTCAATTCGTCTTGCATACACCAGTTAACATTGATGCCAGGCGCAATATGAGTTAGATTAAAGTTATAGAAGGAATCGGTGCGTAAAGCGGTAGAATCACATCGAGTTTTATTTACCCAAATCGGAGAACTCCAGGCCCACACTTCTCTGTTGCTGACCATATTTTTCTGTTTCACTCTTACGTAATACAAACAGCTATCCTGCATACTTGTATCAATAAATGCAAACGAATGATTTTTCACCGGTGTCGAAAAAGATACCTTTTTAATTATTTTATAAATTGGATGTACCGGATTAGTGGTGTATGTACCTTTTTTAAAATCCCATTTCAAAACTTCAATAAAATCCAGCACATCTGTACCTATTACATTCACTTGAATAGTAGGAAATGAATCACAGGCAACAGACATCTCATCACCCATGATGGCTTTATCCATTGTGAATTTCAGGATAATTTTTTCACCTGTTGTTGCATAAGAGTGTCTGTTATACAAATTGGTAAAGAGCTTATTTCTGTTTAATGAATCCGACAATATAGCAGCTAACCCAACATTCGTTTGAGACGGTGTTCCGTTGTGACTATCGGTACTGGCAATCACACCCAGTCGCTCACCTATTGCCCATGCATCCTGAGCAAAGCAAGGAAATTTAGTATCTCGACCACCAAATTTATCATATGCCAGATTGTGATTCGGATTGTAGTATTCACCCAAACCATGTCCGCTGTAAATTTCTATTAATCGTTTATATTCTTTATTGACAAAGTTGCCTCCAAATTGTGATGCACCATTATCAGGTCCTGACGTTCCAAATAATTTTCCGGTATGGTGTGGTATAGAGAGTACTTTTTTCTGTTGATTAGCCTGATTTAATTTTGTCCAGAAATTTTGAATGGTAAACAATGGATTTTTCGCTAACATTGGAATTTCATGCACCAGTGAATCCTCAAAATTGTATATAAAATTATAATGACCTGAAGGATTATCCAGGCTATTTTCATATCCTAAGAAAGTGACAAAACGATTAGGTTGATTGTATCGTAAAGCTTCCTGTTGTAAAGTATTCCATTCTTTGGTGTTGATACCAAAAGTATCTGTTTGATTAAAATCTGAATGATCAGTTCCGCTGTAAAAATCATGACCTGCACCGTTTCTGGCAAATAAATAACCATCGCTGCCAAACCCATCTCTGCTGAATTTAGTGTGTGTATGAAAATCACCCCAGTAAATATGTATGCTATCATCAGAAATGTATATCGGATTGGAGACAAAAGTGCCGGTAACCGGAAAATTAGATGATATCACTTTAGAGCTCATTGAAAAAATACCTTTATTATTAAAAGTGACGTAGACATCTTTTACTCCAGAATCTGCAGGAGTAATTGCCACTATGGAAGGAAAAACAGCATTTGGGTCTGAACAACTTAGTTGAATAGTGCCTGAAAAATTTGGAGTTCGGTTTTTTCCTATATCATTCAACATTAGTTTTAATAAAGCAGGTTGCCCTGATTTTGCTGTAGATGCCAAAGCAATGTTTATATTTTTAGGAGCAGCATGTTTAAAAACTAATTCCGGTTGATCTTTTAAAGCAGTAAACACTCCATTGTTTCTGTTATCTAGTAACACACTAAAATTATCACTGTGTGCTACCATTGAATTATAGGTAAATGT
>DAOORG010000161.1:0-6006 GCA_035389165.1 Chitinophagales bacterium | reverse complement strand
ATACAGTCGTAAGGAAAAAGTTTTAAGGAAAAAGGAATAAGTAACAAGTAATAAAAAAGCAAGAAGTATTTTATCTTCTTGCTTTTTACTTTTTATTTATTTCATAAGAAATTATCTTCCTCGTCGACCGCCGCCTTTTGGGTTGCTGCGTGCTGCACCTGCGCCTCTTGATGAGCCGCGCTGAAAACCGCTCTTGCCGGGAAATTCTTTTTTTGCTTTATCAAAATCACCTTTGAAATTGGTGCCGCCTTTTCCAAATTTCTTTTTCTTATTGTCGGGTTCTTTTTCTTCTGAAACAGTAACAATAATGGTTCGTCCCATTATTTCTTTGCCATTCAAAGCATCAATGGCCAATTTTGCTTCGTGATGATTGGGCATGACCACAAATCCAAATCCTTTATTCTGGCGCGTAATTTTATCCATAATAATTTTTACGGATTCCACTTCACCAAATTCTTCAAATAAGGCTTTTAACTGATCACTTTTTATTTTAAACGGAAGACTACCTACAAAAATGTCCATTGTTTCTAATTTGATGTAAAAGTACGTATAATTTTTGTCATCCTAAGTGCAGTGAAGAACTAATAAAAAATCCTGTCCGCATAAGGCGGACAGGATTCGCATAACATCATTTAAACTTCAAGAATTAAACCAAAACTGCTTAGGCTTTGATAGATTTTAAAATTTTGTTGAATTCATCATAGCTTTTCAATTGAGCCAGATTCGGATCGCTTAGCGCTTGAGTACTGTTGTTGAAGCCTGCTTTCACTGCTTCTTTCAATGCTTTTAGCGCGTAGAACATTTCGTTTTTTTGTGTCAATGCACAAGCTTTGTTGTACATAATGGTTGCATAAACAGGTGCGTAGCTTGCTTTTTCTTTATCAGATAATAAGTTGTAGCTGTTCAACCAGGCTTCGATGGTTTTGTTAGCATTGTCAAACTTTTTTTCACTGATGTACTTAGCAGACATGTCCTGCATTTGCTGTGAATACGTTTCAAATTGAGAAACATTTACGGTTGGTTTTGCGATAGCAATTGAGCAAGCGATGCCCAGGGCTATCAAAAGTGATAACTTTTTCATTGTTTTTTGTTTTAAAGTGTTTAGATTATTTTTACTTATTGTTCAATAGAACTTTTTGTTTTTTATTTTTATTTGTCTTAAAGACAAGCAACTTATTACATAGTTGCCTGCCTTTAACAAATTTTAAGAGTTAGTCAATTGCGATTAATTCACCGTTTACCATTTTGAAGATATAGTGTTGGCGTGTCATTCTTTCGTCAAAATTTACATCAAACTCATCAGAGATATCAATATTTTCAGCTTCTTCAATTTTCTCTCTTGCTTCATCCAGTTTTTGTTGCGCTTTATCGAGAGCAGCATTTATATCTTCGTTATCAGAATCAATATTGATCACTATTTTAGAAGAAGATGAATCACCTTTTTTATTGGTTTTAATCTCTATTTTATGATTGCTAACCGGTGGAAGTGGTGGCATTGGCGGCATCGGCGGAACTGCACCTGTAACATTATCCCAATTGATAGCCAGTTTATCTACATCCATATATTTTTCTGTGCGTGCGTCCCAGCGAATTACTTTTCCTTCCGGAACATACACTTTGATTTTCAGTTTCTGATTTCTGAATTTTACTTTACTATCAGCAAACTGAATGTATGGATCGATAATTAGTTTATTGTTGTTTTGAGATATTACATGCGTATAAGAGGTTGCATTTTTAATGGCATCTTTATCATCAGTACCGTTGGCAGAAAATTCTTTCACAATAGTAAACGAGTCACTGGAGCTTGGGTAAATTTCAATTTCCACAGGGAAGAATTTATCATCATGATCGTTAATGAAATCAAACAAACCACCAAGTCCGTTGATATTTACATTGTCGTAATCTTCATCTTCAATTTCAGGATTGATAGTAAGTTGAATAGTATCTGATTTATACGCATAGTTTAACGGAAATGTTTGATTGATTTTCTTCTTTTCTGCAACCAATTTTTTAGCATTAAATCCACTGATATTCAATAATAATAATCCGAAGAAGAATAAGCCAACTAATGGGAAAACAACAGATTTTTTCAATGGTTTTACTTTTTTTGAAAGTAAGTGTACGATTGCCACCACACCAAATATAATTGGAGTAATGAAAACCAGCAAGCCGCCTATTCCAAAGAACCATCCATCAGATGCATTGTTGAAATAGTAACTGTTTGCAATTGGAATACCAAATAGTGCAAGTACAGAGAACACAATTGCTGCTACAAATAAAGAGAATACCAGTATACTTCCTATGAAGATAGCAAAGGCAATTCCAATCCATAAAAGCACTTTAAAGAACATCATAATTCCGGCACCGAAGAAAGAAATAATCTGATTGAAAACTCCTTTTGATTTTACGTTTACTGTTTCAACGTTAATGCTTTTTACGATATTATCTAAAGTTACAGGTTCGCCTTTCATTTCCAGTTTCTGAGCGGCTGTTTCTGCTTTTGGCATAATTAAACTAAGAATGATATAAATCAGAATTGGTGAGCCAATACCAATAAATGTTAATCCTATAAAAAGTATGCGCAACCATATGGCGTCGTTTATTCCGAAATAAGCACTTAAGCCTGCACAAACACCGGTAATTAAACCACCGTCGTAATCTCTGTATAAACGTTTACCACTTGCAGCTTGTTGGGTAGTGGTATTTTGAGTGCTGCTATAAGAAGATGAATTTTCAGTTTTTGCTTCTTCATCAAATTCTTGTGGGTTTCCCATCATATTTACAACTTCAGTTGTATCTGCTAATGTAACGATGTAATTTTTACCTTTTGCCAGAAATAACTCGGCAAAACGAGCTTCAATATCACGGATGATTTCATCTTTGTCGTCTTCGTTTGCATAAAACGTTCGAAGCGAGTTGAAATAGCCGGATAAATGTTCGTACGCGTCTTCATTTATGTTGAAGATTTGTCCTGCTAGGTTTATATTGAATGTCTTTATCATGACGTATTTTTTTATTGTTTAGTTGATTTATGATTTTTTATTTTAGATAGAATTATTTTCACTTTTATGATAATTGGTGGCTGCATCTGCTGCATCTGAAAGTTCGTTCCAGGTTTGTTTCAAATCTTCAAAAGCGGTTTTTCCTTCTTGTGTCAACGTGAAATATTTTCTTGGTGGACCAGATGAAGATTCTTTCCATTCATAGGTAAGCAATCCTGCATTTTTAAGTCTGGTCAGCAATGGATATACGGTTCCTTCCACTACTAACATGTTGGCGTTTTTCAGTGCATCTAATATATCAGAAGCATACACTTCGCCGCGTGAGATGATACCGAGTATACAAAATTCCAGAATGCCTTTGCGCATTTGAACTTTTGTATTTTCGATACTGAACGCTGATGGTGATGATGTTGTCATATGTTTATTAATTGTTTTATTTTAGAATGATGGTGTTATTGGAATTTAGTCTTAGTGATTGTCATGAATTTTTTTTACGACTCATGACGCACTACTTTCGACTAATTATTTATTCAACGTTAGTTTCATAGAATATACTTTTCCAGGTGCAGGATTAAAATTGTAAGAAGCACTCTCAATAAATTTAACCACTTCATTTTTTGCCTGCTGGCTATCACTGTTGATGTAAGTGATGTATGGTTTTCCATTTTCTTCAATAATGTAGTCAACATCTACAGAAGTAGCTTCTTCTTGTACTTCTGTGTTTTTTGAGAACTCATCTGTAAAGTTGATTTTTTCAACGATGATTTCTTTTCTGTCAATTTTGCAATTTTTTGTGCTTTTTGCTGAAGCGTTGGTGGCGAATGCAGGTAACATTACAAATGTCAAGGCTGCGATGATTAGATTGTTCATGTGATTTATTTTTTTGTTTATTTTGTTTACCAAGTAATTGATGATACAAAGATAAGTACAAAACAATGAATTATGCAATACATAGTAGTAAAATTTAACAAAATAATTTTTAATTAATTGATTATCAATGCTAATTATTTTAATTATTTTTTCAAAAAAAGATTTTTTAAGATAAAAAAGCCATTTTTTAGCGTATTTTTGATGTATGAAGTCGAAAAATTTAAGGTATAAAATTGTATTATTCTTGCTTTTTAGCAGTTTTTGGAGTTTTGCTGCACAGGTGGAATCAAATAATTCGCCCTATGATGTGGTATACAACCATGTTCATTTTATGAAAAAAAGCACTTATGATGAACTTCAGGCATCCTATTCTTTCAATATAGCCAATAAGAAAAAACGAATAAATGCAGCTATCATGCTGAAAGAAATTCTGGATGCTAAAGTAGATCAGAATTCACTTTTATCTAAAATTCCGGATGATCCGGATTACAGTGATTCCATAAAACGCAGACATATTTTTGTATTGTATGATAAAATGCCGCAGGTTTTTGTAGAAAAATCCGGTGATAAATGGTATTATTCACAGTCTACTGTTGATGCTATACCTGAATTACATAAAAAGATATTTCCATTTGGTACAAATATCTGGGCACATTGGTTTCCATACAAACAAAATGAAGAGTTTTTGCGCTTACATCCGTGGCAATGGATTGGAATTGGAATTATTTTTTCGATTTTCCTTTTGTGTATTTTCCTGTTTAAATATTTATTCCGGTTTATTTTCTACAAGATTGTTTTTAAGAAATATGTAAGTGAATTTCAGGATCTCGATAAATTAAAAATGGCATCTAATCTGATTTCCGTCTGGATTGGATTTAAGATTTTACAACTTTTTGTTCCAACGTTATTTATAAATCCGGGTTTTGCTGTTCCGGTAATTAAAGGTGTTGATTTTGTAGCAGCAACATTAATGGTTTTGATTTTTTATAAACTGGTAGAACTTTTTATTTTTTACGCAAAAAAATATGCACAGAAAACCACCACACAATGGGATGACCAAATTGTAGTAGTAGTACAAAAATTTCTAAAGTTCATCGTCATTTTTTTAGGTTTATTTTATGTGTTAAATACATTAGATGTAAATATTGCAACGATAATTGCCGGATTATCTGTCGGTGGTTTAGCATTAGCTTTAGCGGCACAGGATACCGTAAAAAACTTTATCGCTTCGGTAATGATTTTTATTGATAAACCGTTTAAAATAGGAGATACCATCAAAGGTGATAATTTTGAAGGCACTGTTCAAGAGGTTGGATTTAGATCTACCAGAATTAAAACAGCTGATGAATCTTTGGTCTATATTGCCAATGCAAAATTGTCGGAAATGACTATTGACAACAAGGGTTATCGTGTATTTAAAAAATACAAGACAGAAGTATCTGTTTCATATGATACGCCATTGTTTAAGATTGAACAATTTCTGGAAGGTATCCGAACTATTTTGTATAAATATCCATATACTAAAAATTCAACGATAGATGTTCACTTAACCAATATACAAGCTGCCGGATTGAGTATAACTATAAGCTACACATACAAGGTTTATAATCAACGTGAAGAATTTCAGCATCGTGAATTTATTTTGTTACAGATACTTCGTCTTTCAGAATTGTTACAAATAAAATTATTTGAACAAAGTCAGGTAATGATACAACACACAAATGAAAAAGGTGAAATGGAAACACCTGAAGATGTTAATCATAAAATGGAAAAATTCTTTTCCGATTTAAATACACAGGTTGCTGCAAAAGTAAAATAACTATTTCAACAACGTAAAGACACCTTTCTCAAAACGTTTGGTGTTATACAGAACATCAAAATATTCTAATGTCCAGATGTAGCTGTCCACTTGCTGTGATTCACTTTTGAAAACACCATTCCATCCATTAATGATGTCATCAGATTTGAATACAAGCTCGCCCCATCTGTTAAAAATAGAGAAAGAAAAATCTCTGTAATCATCACAATATTTAAACGGTGTAAGAACATCATTTATACCGTCATTATTTGGAGAAAATGCAGTTGGAACAAAGAAAGAACATTCACAATTTCTTGGACTGATAACAACTGTATC
>DAOORG010000160.1:0-6012 GCA_035389165.1 Chitinophagales bacterium | reverse complement strand
CTATCAATACTAATTATTCTTACACTATTCCTGTAAGAATGTCTAAATCAGATGCTGATGAGTTGAAGAAAATTGATGCCGAACTGAAAAAAAATCAACTGGAAAGAGATCAACTGTACAAAGAAATGACGGAAAGTAATTCAACCGAAAAAAATGTACAAATAAAAAAAACAATGACAGATGTTTTGTCAAATACAAAAAAAGAAATCCCAAGAGATACATACGTAGAAGTTGTTTCTATCGACAATGCTGATAAAAATTACAATACGCTAAAAGAGTATATCGGTAAAAAAGGAACTACCAAAACCGCACTAAAACAAAACAGCGACGGAACCTATTCAGGCATGATAGAATTTACGTTTGATTTTAATGTGATTAGCTTTGAAAAAGTAACCGTAAAAATAATACCATAAACATCCATTTTATGAAAAAAACAACAGCAACAATTATCTTAATTACCTTATTTCACGTTGGTTTTAGCCAATCTTACAAAGAAGAACTTAAGAAAGTTAACGACTTCCTAAAAACGTTTGATAAAGGTTATTATGGTTATCTGGAAATCAAAGATGGTTATTTATATGACAGATTTGCTTCTGGAAAATATAGTAAATCTGAAATAAAATACTTAGGCAAAGCTTATGAAGAAGATCCTGGTAAAAAAGTAAGTATTAATTGCATAGACGGAAGAGAATGTGTTTTCTCAACTTATACGGATTCCTATCACGGAAGCATCGGATTTTCGCAGACTTTGAGTTTTAATACATCGGAGCTGATTACCTTGCTAGATAACTTAATTGCTGCTTATAAAAAAAGTACCGGAAACAGCAAAAATGATGTCGCTTTAAATGACAATAACACCACTAAAACGGAAAGTGTAAATTCTACTAAAACCGCAACTACATCTAATAGTAATTATCAATCTTCATTAAAAAAAATCAACGAGTATCTGAAAACATTTGACAATGGTTATTACGGCTATCTCGAAATTAAAGATGGTTATTTATATGACAGATTTCCATCCGGAAAATACAGTAAGTCTGAAATAAAATATTTAGGTAATGCTGTTGAATTAGATGATCAGTTCAAAGTAAGTATAGATTGCATAGAAGGTAAAGACTGTGTTTTTTCTACTTATACAGATTCCTATCACTCTAGTATCAGCTTTTCACAATCAGGTTATTTTGACAAAGAAGTTTTAGTTACACTTTTGAATAATTTATTATCGGATTATAAAAAGAGCAACGGAAAATATAAAAATGAGGAAACAGAAATAACCAATAAAACTGGAATAACAGAAAATACAAAAACCACTAACAATTCAAGTGTATCTGCAGGTAATTATCAATCTGCATTAAAAAAACTCAACGATTATTTGAAAACATTCGACAATGGTTACTATGGCTATTTTGAAGTGAAAGACGGTTATATCTACGACCGCTTCAAAGCTGGCAAGTACAACAAATTTAAAATGGAAGATATCGAAGGCGCAGAAATACAAGAACAATACAGCCGCGTTATTTTTAAATGTAAAGGAAATAACAAATGCATTTCTACCGACTGGAAAGTAAACGGAACTGAAGATTATACTCAATTTACGACCGGCTCATCTTATAATTATCAGGAACTGGCAGATTTATTAAACGATTTTAAAGATAGCTATTTACAAAATAAAACAACTACAAATAATAATTCATCAGGAACAGCACAAAATGCTTCAGAAATTAGAGCTCAAAAAGAAAAAGAAAGAAAACAACCCAATTCAAACACTACTGATGTTAATTTCAAAAAAGATTTAAACAGCATTTTAGATACACCAAGAGAGCCAATTACTAAAACCGGTAATTCAAATTCAGGTAATCATACAAAACCACTCAACGATCTTAATGAATATCTTAAAACTTTTAATGCTGCTACCTATGACAATGTAGTTGTAAAAGGAGATTCCGTGTTTTTTTATTTTAAAGTTTATAGCATAAAATACGGCTCTTCAATAAGTATTAAGAATCTCAAACAAAATACGACTATCTTAAATGCAAAATCTGTAGGTGAATTTGGGAAAAATGAAATAAAGATATTTTGCAAAGATAATAAAAAGCATTTTTACTCAACCTATAGTAAAGATTATGCAGATCATTTCAGGTTCTTCAGCAATACCGTGAAAGACCTGACAAAAATGGAACAATTGGTAAAAGCATTCGTAAATTCATTAAGCATTCCGTAACCACCAATGTTTTTTTGAAAAAATACTTCATTTAACGACAGATAGCAAAAACATGTTGACAGTTCTGTTTAGTATCCGTATTTTTATACCATTGAAAACAGGCTTGTAACTTATGGAATTCTGGAAACTTATTTTATGGCTATCCGTGTTGATTGCTTCGTTTTGGTTGCTGCCAAGAGTATCTGATTTTTATTGCAAACAAAAAGGATACCTTAGTTATCAGCGCTCCTATCGCATGTTCAGCCTGTTATATTTCAGTGTCTTTCTCACAATCGGTTTCATTGCTATTGCGCATTTCTTAGACTGGAAATTTAAACACATAACTTTTGGTGCTTTTCCGGCAATGACCGCATTACTTAGCTTCTTAAGTGTAGTTGGTTTTTCAGACAAATCCATAACCATTCAAAAATTTTTAAAAAAGAGAATCATAAATTACGACTCCATTACGTCTGCTGATTTTAATATTCGCGGCTACAGCAAAGACAGAATTAGTATAACACTAACTTTAAATCTTCAAGATGCCACAGACATCACTTTTTTCCAATATGGAAATACCAACTTCTATCAGACAGAAACTATTTTACTACAACATAAAGTACCTGTTCATGTAAAATCAGAAGTAGATAAAAATACCATTGAAGTGATTGAAGATATATCGGACGGCGACCGGAAAATGCTGTTAAAATATCTTTCTTAAATAAAGTATTTATTATGCGATTTTTTTTCACCGGAATACTGCTTTTTACTGCACTATATACGCAGGCTCAAATCAATTTCCCGCTGGAAACCTTGATAAATAAAGATACAGCATCAGAAGAATTCAGAACCCTGCTGCAATCTTCAAAAATGGAAGAAATTATTTCGTGGCAGCGCAGCCAAAACGGAAACATTATTGAAAGATGGTATGCTTTCAAAGGATCAGATTTTCACGCTAAACTATTAATTGCGTCCAATAAAAAAGGTACTTCCATGTTTGTGAAACAACTTACCTTTTACAAACCGGATAAAAATACGCCAAAAGTAAAAGGCAATACAATACCATCCATTCTTCCATTTGGATTTAACTGGAATATGACGCAGGTAGCTGTTCAAAAAATCATTGGAAATACAAATGACCCTTGGGTGCGTTATCAGAATTTTGAAATACAATGTTCTGGTTTTACAGAAAAATCAGATTTTAAAATGAACACGTTTCACATTCGTCCTGCAACAATTTATAAAGCACCGGCAATTGTGCAGATGACAGAATCCACACCGGCTTTAATGACAAAAATTATTGCAGAAGCACAAAAAGGCGGTTGCCGATTAGACAGGAAAGAAACGCTGCCTTTTCAACCTAATCAAGGCGAAATGAAATCGTATAAAGAAATTCCATTCTCCATTCCAACCGGTGCGAAATTTTATATGCTCTATATAAATCTTGAAAATACAATAGGTGGTCATGTCTACATAAAAGATGCAGAAGGGAATTTTTATCCTTGTAATCTAATGCCTGGAAATGCTGACTTTCTGATATTTGCACCGGCAACATTCAGCAATAAATTTTCCGGTAAAACAATGACTATCTATGCCACTTCCAATAACACCAGTGTACATTCAAAAATTTCGGTGTATTATTTCAGAGAAAAATAAAATATCATTTTGGAAGTCTGAAGGAATAACCTAAAGAGGCGTACCAACCTTTTACAAATGGATACAATTGAAAACCGGCTGAAATATCTACCTGCATATTATTTCTTATCAGATAAGCAAAGCCACCATCAAAAGTATGTGTAGACTTTTTATCTATCGGAATATCACCAAAAAATTCGTAATAAAAATACCATTTATCTGTAATGTCAATTCCATTTACAATGGTATAAATAAAAGCAGGATACGGTGATTCGCCGTCCCATTCCATGCCGACATTGTATCCTAATACGATATTTTTTTTAAGTGTATGCTCTAACGTAAATCTGAAATTTGGTGCAAAATAGTTCGTTCGCTGATTTTTAGTGGAAATGTAAGGCACCGCCATATGACCAATAAATGAAATCTTAGGTCTTGCTTTTTTCTCCTCACAAATGGCTGTTTTAAATCCAATCTGTATCGGTGCAAGGCCGGTACTGTATTTCCCTGAATCCTCTTTTATCGTACTAACATCGGTTATTAAACGAATTTCCGTCGACTTAAATATACCGGCTTTCCATAAAATAGTCGGATGTACAAAACTCAGATTTCCATGCTGGCTTTCCACATTAAATCCCATTTCCATCTGGAAATATTTAAATGGCAAAACATCGGGTGTCTCCGTCTGATCCGGTCGGTCTGTGAAAATAGAACCAATCGATGCAACTTCCTTTTCCTGCGAAAAAAGGAACGTGGAAAAACAACATAAAATAAGTACCGCTACATTTTTCATACGCACAAATGTATCATAAATTATAAATGCTGTCTAATATTATTTTTAGTCTTGTCTAAATTTATGTAGCGCCAATAAAATCAAGCATGATTAATAAAACTGTTTTATAAAAAATTAAGGTTGTATTTTTGCGGAAATAATCACTGAATATGTCATCACAAAAAATCATTGCACAATCCTACACACTTAAAAACGGAACGGTCGTGAAAAACCGTTTACTAAAATCTGCTATGAGTGAAGCGTTGGGCGAATCTAATGGCGCGCCAAAGCCGGACTTAACTACACTTTACGGTGTTTGGGCAAATGGTGGAATCGGTATTTGTGTTACAGGAAATGTAATGATTGACCATCGTGCATTAGGTGAACCCGGTAATGTTATTATTGAAGATGAAACGAATTTACCAGCTTTGCAAAAATGGGCAAAAGCAGCCACACAACACAACACACAGTGCTGGGTACAACTCAACCATCCGGGAAAACAAGCACCTAAAGGATTAAATGCAGAAACAGTTTCACCATCTGCAATTCCATTTAAAAAAGATATGCAGTCTTTCTTTTTAACACCAAGAGCCTTGACAGAACCGGAAATAAAAGAATTAATTCAGCGCTTTGCCAATGCCGCTGCAATTGTGCAAAAAGCTGGTTTTACCGGTGTTCAAATTCATGGCGCTCATGGTTATTTAGTCAGTCAGTTTTTGTCACCACATCACAATATCAGAACAGATCAGTATGGTGGAAATCCGGAAAACAGAAGACGATTTGTCCTGGAAATTTATCATGCCATGAGAGAGAAAGTAGGTGCTTCTTTTCCCATCAGCATCAAATTAAATTCTGCGGATTTTCAACGCGGCGGATTTACTGAAGATGAATCTCTGGATTTAATTCGAGTACTTTCTGAAGTTGGAATGGACTTAATCGAAATTTCCGGCGGTACGTATGAAGCACCAGTTATGACCGGCATTAATACATCGAAAGAACCTGTGAAAGAAAGCACAAAACAACGAGAAGCCTACTTCTTAGATTTTGCAGAAAAAGCCAGAAAAGTATGCACCACTGCATTAGTAGTAACCGGTGGTTTCCGATCTGCAGATGGAATGGCGCAGGCAATTTCTTCCGGTGCGGTAGATTTTGTTGGCCTTGCGAGATTGTTAGCGGTTGAACCGGATGCACCCAATAAACTAATTTCTGGTCAGCCCATTCAACAGGTAAAACCAATTAAAGTAGGTGTTAGTGCTATTGATAATATGGGAATTTTAGAAACTTCATGGTACAGCGCACAACTGAAACGCATTGGAAACGGAAATTTACCAGATATGAAAATGAGTCCTTGGTTAGTTTTATTTAAAACATTATACCATTTGATTTTCGGTAAGAAAGCTGCTAAGTTACG
>DAOORG010000159.1:0-6021 GCA_035389165.1 Chitinophagales bacterium | reverse complement strand
GTACAAATTGTTATGACCCTAATCCATCTTGGTCTGGAATATGTGGACTTTCTTTAAATGATGACAATGATTATGGCGTTTGGTATAAATTACCAGCAGCTACAAATCGTAAGGATGTGTTTTTAAAAGGAGTATCACAAAGTGCAAACGATATGGATATAAAGTTTGCATTGTATAATGCTCCAACGGCAACTGCATTGTCGCAATGCAACGGTGCTTTAGCTTCACCTAATAATATGACGCTCGTTTCTGGTTCTTATTACTCTGCTTTGGGGTGGGATCCGGGTGGCGCATTCACCTGTTTATCACCCAATGAAGATCATTTATATTCTTGTTTAGATCCGGCAAAAGACTATTATTTGATGGTAGATGCATCTAATTCTCTTTGTGGTACAGGTAATTTTACGTTAAATGCATACTATCCATTAGAAGGCGGTTCAACACCATGTAACGCTGAATGGTTGCCTGGTGTTACATCATCAACCTGGACTGCCGGAACTCATAAAATAGATTTAGCTGCTAACTTTTGCGGAGCAACATATACAGGTATTCCTGGTGCACCATTTTCTTATCAAAAACCTGTTTGGTGGAAATTCGTAGCACCTGTTTCCGGGTCAGTAGAAATAAGAATGAAAAGTGATTCAACAAATCTGGGAGACGAGCTGCGACCAAAATTATGGGTGTTTGAAGAAAATACACCAGGAACATGTAGTAATACTGCTTTAAATGCTACCAGTTTGGATCAGAAAGATCCCGATGATTTATTGGGAGCAGGAGACCCGGATGTTTTAACGGAAATATTAGACGTGAGATGTTTGGTGCCAGGCAGAACTTATTATCTGGTAACAGATGGCGCAAATACCATTGCTGAAGTATGTGGCATAGGTACTAAAGTTGGTTTCTTCAGTTTAGAGATTAAAGATTTAAACCAACCTACCAGAAAAAATGATTCAATCTGCGGAGCTACACCGGGAAGAGTTGCCGGAGATCCGTATCATTTTATACCAACTGCTGCTTGGAAAACCGTAAATAAAGAAGCAGAATTGACAAAAACAAATCAGGATAATTATTGCTTTGTTATCCAAAATGAACCAGATGCATCAGACCCAACTTGGGGCGGAGCATGGTCAACATCTAATAATGCACGTGGAGGTTGGTATTCCTTTAAAGCACCGCCATCCGGAAAAGTAGAAATAGAATTGGAAAATAAATCAGTAACATCCGATCAGATTGACGCTCAAATTGCTGTGTATCGCATTAAATCTGGCTATACTTGTAATCAGGTTCAAACTTTAACTCCAACAAGTGGTACATCTTCACCATTAGAGTTTTACGGTAGCAGCAATGATACCTATGCCGGTATTTTAGCTGATGAAGATTTGACTGTAACATGCTTAATGCCTGATAGCCTATACTATATTTATATAGAAGGCATTAATAGCAATACCTTAGGTATAAATGATTTGGCAACGGGTGAATTTGATTTAACGATTCGTTCATACCCACAAGATCCTGCAGCTAAAAATGATACTAAATGTAATCCAATATATCTTGGTCAACCTTCCAACACTATTGGTAGTACCACAAATATTATTAACGCACAATCTTGTGTGAATTTTAATAGAAACATGACTATTCCTGCTGGTGCTCCAACTTTAGGAACAAACGGAGTTACACTTACTAAACCAACTAACAATCATGGTGGTGTAATAGCAATTTCAAATCCACCAGGTGGTAATGAAGTAAGTGTAAGCGTGGGTAATATTGATGGTATCTCAACTGATTACACTCGCTCATTATATCCATTTAATAATTTTTGTGCATCATCTGTAGGTGACTCTGTTCCAAGCACATGGGCTGGTGTTTTAGGTTTAGCAAATGGAACTCCACGCAAATCTGTTTGGTTCATGTTTAAAGCTCCGGCAGATTTAGATGGCGACGGTAATGAAGCTGTTTTAATAGAATTAAATCAAGAACTTACGTTAACAAACCCACACTCAGATGCTATTGATTTAAGGGTTGCCGTTTACGAATCATCCAACGATAATTGTAATGGTAATTTTTATGAGTTAAACAGTGATTACCAAGGTACAATTACTGCTTGTGCAGATGGATTATGTGATGAAGATATAAAAGTAACCTGTTTAGAACCAGGAAGGTTTTATTGGGTAATGGTTGATGGAGCACCTTCAAATGATGAAGGCTATTTCGGCATGAAAATCAGCCGCGTTGCGCCTGATCCAAGACCTTCAAATGACTATATCTGTAATGCACATACATTGAGTAATTCTTTCTTTACAGGGGCTGCTGTTGGTAGAACCAGAGATACAAATATTTGTGCTCGTATTACAAGAACGGCCATAGATCCGACTTCAGAAAATGATCCATTCGGTTTTGAATTAGACCATACTGTATGGTATAAATTTACAGCACCAACAACAGGTGTTCCTGCAACCGGAGCATTTGCAGTGCAGGTAGATGTTAACGGTTGGGGACCTTTCCCATTTGGCTATTCTGATAAAATGGATCCTCAAATTGCAATTTATGAATCACAGGATAATTCTTGTAACTGGGGAACCGATGGTACCAATATGGTTGAGATTGCAAGTGAATACGATATACTGCCTTTTACAGAGAGTATGAAAGCATATTGTATTCAACCCGGAAAAACCTACTATATAATGGTGGATGGTTCTCCATTAAATTCACAAGGATTCTTTGATATTTCTATTAACGATATTACTTCCATCACGATACCGACTAATGATGATTTAGCAAATGCATCATCACTGACTTTCCCAACAAATATCGGCTCAGGCAACACCACAACATCTGCGTTGTCACATAATTATTGTACAGATATTCAACCTGGAGAATTAGATTCCTGGACACTATATGATATTGACAATACCGTTTGGTGGAAATTCCAAGTGCCTAATTCAGGCGCATATGTAAATCAGCATGTTGATATGCAAATTCGCTTGCGAAGTGACCCTGGAAATACTAAGAATGACAATATCAACTTATTAGGTGCAGTATACCATCAGGTTGCCGGAACAGCTGGTTCACCGGGAAATACATTCAGCAACATTGATGACGAAATTGGTACAGGTACTAACATCGCTATCTTTAGTGAAGATATTAACCTTACGTGTCTGAAACCAGGTGATTGGTATTTTATTCAGGTAGATGGATATTCCGGTCCATTCAATATCTTCAGAGCACAAGGACAAGGTTGGTATGATATACAACTCGAAGTAACCGGTCTGACTCCAAACCAAGGTAACGATAGCGTTTGTGGTGCTATTACAGTTCCGGTAAATGCAGTAGGAGTTAACACATACTATCCTTCAACTGGAACGTATAATAATATCTGCAAAACAACCCAGGCTAATGAAAATTTACCTTGGACAAATGCTGATAATAAAACAGTATGGTTCAAGTTTGTCCCTCCTGCTTCCGGCAATGTAACCATTGAAGTACAAAGCCAGGCTGCAGACGATATTGACGCGCAGATAGCTGTATACCAATCTCAGATTTTAGCAGCTGCATCAACTTGTCCACCTGTAAATCAATTGGTGTTAGTAGATAAAGATTATGATGCTTTGGCAGCTGGTGAAGACCTCACTGTAAGGTGTTTAGATAATCAATACTGGCATTATATACAAGTGAATAGTGCAAATATTGGCTTATGGCAAGAAGGTACATTCAAAATACGTGTTAGAGATATTGGTGGAACAACCAATCCACCATATAATGACAATATTTGTAATGCAAGAGACTTTGGAAATATTACAAATGCACTAGGAACCGGTGCGTTCAGTATCGTAGGTGACAGTAATAAATGTGCGTCTATTCAGTTGAATGAGCCTAATACAATTTCAAATCCAAGCTCTGATATTCAGAAATCTGTTTGGTATAAATTTACAGCACCTACTTCAGGTAGAGTAAAAATAACCTTGCATGATCAGGATGGTTTCTTAAGTGGTATAGATCCGGAAATGAAATTGTACCAAGGTAGCGTTACCGGATGTCCTTCAGCAACGCCAACTTTCTCTGGTTTTACTCAATTGGAAAGTGCCTATAATCCTTTACCGAATTTCCCATCTTCCACAACAGGTGATGAAGTTATAGAATATGAATGTTTAACACCAGGCCAAGTCTATTATATACAAGTGGATGGAACAACTATAGGTGGTGCGCAAGGTTACTTCGATATCAAGATTGAAGACATGATTCCATTTTATGCTTCATCAACTCAAAAACCAGGTAATGATGAACCGTTAAGCGCAACCTCACTTACAGTTAATAATGAACAATGCCCGGTGCCATTGTCTTCAACTTTAGCTGGTATTGCAGTTTCAGGAGACAGGCTACAGGGTAACGGTTCCTGGCTTACCGGCAATTACAAAAAACCAACCATCTCTAAGAAAGATTTAATAGGAACTTGTAACACAACAGATAATTGCGGCGATATCTGGTATAAATTTAATATGCCTAATGATGCCTGTATGTCCGGTAGTGTGGTGGCAATTCAAGGGTACAGTAATCAGGCAGCAGTAGGTGCTCAATACCATAATGATTTGAAAGTAATTGCTTACAGAGGAACACCTGGAAGCTTGACACCAATTGATTGTGCTAATACGGATGATAATGCATTGACCTTAGATTATTTCCATTTTGAAATTGCCGGTACTGCAGGCGAAACTATTTATTTGCAGGTATTTGATCAGAATAATAACGATACGGATAACGATGATGAAGAGGATTTCTTTATCTGTGTATCTAAACGATTTGGTGCGGATAAATGTCAGAGCTTGAATGATATGCCGTTTATGGAGTATGAAAGAGATTATTGCTGGAATGTGGAAGGAGCATCCGGAGAAACACCGGCATCTGCATATGGTGAAACAAACTCATCAACCAATCCAACAGAAAACTCTGCTTACTTCAAGTTTAAAATGACCGGCAGTCCTTGTGATAGTTTAAGGATTTCTATCTGGCAGCCAACGCCACCAAATTTATTCTTGCAAGATGGTTCAACAAACAGCAATCAGATTGTTTCTTTAAGTATCTACAGAGAAGATAATTTATTATGTGACGGTTCCATAGATGGATCATTGGTTTCTAAATCATACACCTGTTCTTCTCCAACTGCAATATTAGATAATGGTTTAACTTTCAACGTAGGTGTAAGTAATCTTGATACGAACAAGACATACATAATTCAAATAGACGGACAAGGGCAGGATGTTACAGGATATATCAATAACGGATTTATCAGAATCGATACTTTCCAACGTTGTGTAAATGTTCAGGCTGTTACATATGATGATACGAGTACGGGCTATTGGAGATGTGCAGATGGTTGGAGATATTATCACGATAAAAATAATATTATCATTTTTGCTATGCATCCTAACGGGAATAACGTTGAAGGAATTGCAAAAATCAGATATAAAACTATTTACGACGAAGCTACATCATGTGCTGCACAAATGGCAGAATATAGTATGCGCAGAATATGGGATTATCAGATTACAAGTGGTACTATAGATTCGTTAAAACCTGTAAAAGTACGATTCTATTATCGGGCAGCTGAAAAAACGGCTATCATAAATGCAGCTCTTGCTTTTCAAGGTGCTTGTGGAGGATTTTACGAACCATTCGAATGGTTTAAGACTGCTTCAGGTATTCAATATATTCCAACCAACCCGGCACAAATTAATCCTGCCAGAATTACTGCAGGTTATTCTGAAACAGCTTGTTTGGGTAGTCCTCTATTTGGTAGTCCTTCCGGTTGTTTTAATCTTACCGCTTTAGATAATCAGATTTCATGTAACGGAACACTTTATGTAGAATTGGGTGCCATAACAGGATTTTCGGGAGGTACAGGTGCAGCAGGTGTTGGACCATGGGAAAACTCTTCACCACTTCCAGTCGAATTAACTTCATTTACCGGTTACAATGATGGTGATAAAAATGTATTGAACTGGACTACTGCCTCTGAAATAAATACGC
>DAOORG010000158.1:1213-6026 GCA_035389165.1 Chitinophagales bacterium | reverse complement strand
ATTTCTGTTGCGCCGTGATTTTCCAAGACCTTTTTTATGTCATTGTAGTTATTGCCAAATTTCCAGACTAGCATATTAAAATTGTCGTTTTTATTGATGGGTGTTTTTCTGGAATACTTATAAAAAAACTGATCTAAAGAATTTTCAGGTTTTGTCTCTTTTTCATACTGACGTGTATTTTTCGGTACACTGAAATGCACATACTTTTCAGAAAGTAATTTCCGGTCTGCAACATTATCCGTAATGATAACATCAGCCAGCGATGAGTTTAGCTCGTCATACTTTAACTCATGACCATCCGTTGTGTGTTTGCCGCTTGCGTAAGTGGTTTGCCATTCAGTCATCCAGTCAATAAATGTGCTGTAATACACAATCGCTTTTCCATTATGTATTTGTGCAAGATCGTTTGCGATATAATATTCATTACTGTTGTAACTCTGCAAGGTGTGCTGGAAATATAGAAATGAAATTTTAAACCCGAAAAATAAGACAAATACTGCTGTGGTGATACCTTGTGTAATCGACCGAAAATCTCTGATAAACAACAAGGATAAAATGATCAAACCAAGATAAATGGCATAATAGTTTTTAAAGGCTAGGTTGTCATCCTGCGAATAAGTGCAGGCATAGAATGCCGGAATTGCAATTAATCCAAGAGCTAAGGCATAATATCGGATATTTAATTTTTTCCGTTCTTTTAAGAAATAAAACGCAACACCAATGACCAAAGGCAACGTATAGAAACGTAAATAGTGTTTTAAATAATTATAAGCATCAAAATTAAAAATGCCATATTGTTTATCAGTTTCTAAAGAGTGATGCAGCCAATTGTATGGCAATACCTTGCCAAAGTATAAATAGCGGTAGGTAAAATATCCTGCAACAGGAAAAATAAATAATGCAAAGGTTCTGCGTATTCTGCGTACAATGAATTTGCGCTTGTCTCTGTCTTTTAGTGCACGAATATCGAAATAACTAACAACAATCAAAGGCAACACAATAAAGATGTTGTCAGGTCGCGCCATTACATTCAAGGTGCACCAGATCATCAGCCAGAAATAGCGGTGTTTCCAGAACGAACGGACTGCAAACAACCAAAGCATTCCCTGAAACAATATTTCATCACCTAAGGTGCCGGCCCAGATTTGCGTGCTCATAAACAACAAGCCAACAAGCAACAAATTGACGCTCCAGAATCGGGTGTCAATGATTCGCTGCAACAAATAAACAGACATCAGCATACTAAAAGCAGATACTGCAAAAGCAGCTTTAAGTGTAGTGAATTTAAAAAAATGAATTAAAAGCCAAAGAGACAATACATATAAGAAATTAGAACTGTCATCAAAACGTATGTTGCTATTGCTGTCAAAACACCAGATTTTTAACTGCTCAAAATTTTCAGCGTAAATAAAATTAGCAACCGAACAAACGGACGGATGCGTATATACAGGTAAAAGTTTGAAGAAAAACCAACACAGAGGAATGCTGAGCAATATGGCAAATTGAAGTCTTTTCATCTGATCAAGTTTATATTTAAACAGTGCATTCCGATGATTCGGAAGGAATTTGCTTAGAATTCATGATTAATTTGATTATTGAAAATAGTTTGCTCATTTCTTATTTTTACAAATAAACCTTAAAAATACAGTTCTTTGAATCAAAATATTTTCTAAATTTAGCAAAAATAAAAATATGAGCTTAGATAAACAGTTTGAACAGGCGCAAGCAGACACAAAAACCTTAACAAAACGTCCAAGCGACACTCAGTTACTGGATTTGTATGCATTCTTTAAACAGGGAACTGAAGGCGATAACGACACTAAAAAACCTGGTATGTTTGACATTAAAGGACAATTTAAGTGGAATGCCTGGAAAGATAAAGAAGGTATGAGTAAAGACGATGCCAAACAGAAATACGTGGATTTGGTCAATGGCTTACTGGAAACGCACAAATAAACTTACCATTTTACATTTTTAAACCGATGTTATTGCTCTTGTAATGACATCGGTTTTTATTTAGAAACAATCCAAATAAATTATGTGCAAAAAAATAACCTAACTCAAAACAAATTTCAGCCTTAAACTGTTAATTTTGCGTCGGTTTTTTGAAATCAATATATTATGGCAAAAGAAAATTTTTTAACATCATCCATCGGCAAGAAATTAATTGTCGGTCTTACAGGCTTATTTCTAATCTCCTTTTTGGTAGTGCATGTCGGAATTAATTCCGCTATTCTGCTAAATGATAATGGTGAAACGTTTAATGCAGCCGCACATTTCATGTCTCACAACTGGGTGATTCGTGTCATGGAAATAGGATTGCTGCTGGGCATTCTTATACATATTGGCACCACACTTAAATTGCACTTTGAGAATAAAGCAAAAAGACCTGTAGGATATGCAGTAATAGACGGCAAAGCAAACTCAAAATGGTACAGCCGTTCTATGACGCTGTTGGGTACATTGTTATTAATCTTTTTGGTTATCCATATGGCAGATTTCTGGTTACACACCAAGAAAGCATTGTACATCACACACGAAGAAGAAAATCCATATCTGCAAGTAAAAGCAGCGATGCAAAATCCGATATTATTGGTCATTTATATTGCAGGTTTCTTCTCTTTAGGATTCCATTTATTACACGGTTTTCCAAGTGCTTTTCAAACATTAGGGTTGAATCACAAAAAATATACTCCTATAATTAAAGCTGCCGGAACTGCCTTTTCAATAGTTGTTCCAGGCTTGTTTGCAGCAATTGCACTGGCATTATTTTTTGGTTTGGTTTAATAAAATTTAATTCATCATTCCGAAATCGGAATTCAAATTTTTAAAAAGATATGGCTCTTAATTCAAAAATACCCGCAGGCGACTTAGAGAAAAAATGGGAAGATTACAAAGGTCACGTAAAATTGGTAAATCCGGCAAACAAACGTAATCTCGAAATTATTATTGTTGGAACCGGATTAGCCGGAGCTTCAGCAGCAGCTTCTTTAGGTGAGTTAGGTTATAAAGTGAAAGTATTTTGTTTTCAGGATTCTCCGAGAAGAGCGCACTCTATCGCAGCACAAGGCGGTATCAATGCAGCAAAAAATTATCAAAATGACGGCGACTCTGTATTTCGTTTGTTTTATGATACTATTAAAGGTGGTGACTACCGTGCACGCGAAGCAAACGTTCATCGTTTAGCAGAAGTTTCTGCCAATATCATTGACCAGTGCGTGGCACAAGGTGTTCCTTTCGCTCGTGAGTACGGCGGATTATTGAGCAACCGTTCTTTCGGTGGTACACAGGTTCAACGTACGTTTTATGCGGCAGGACAAACCGGTCAGCAATTATTATTAGGTGCATATTCTGCGTTAGAGAGACAAGTAGCATTAGGAAATGTAAAACAATATACAAGACATGAAATGCTGGATATCGTAAAGATAGACGGCAAAGCACGTGGTATCATTGCCCGTGATTTAGTGAGTGGAAAACTGGAAAGACATTTTGGTCATGCTGTGTTATTGTGTACAGGTGGATATGGAAACGTATTTTATTTATCAACCAACGCAATGGGTTCTAATGTAACGGCAGCCTGGAAAGCACACAAACAAGGTGCATTTTTTGGTAATCCTTGTTTCACACAAATTCACCCGACATGTATTCCAGTTTCAGGAGATCATCAGTCAAAACTGACCTTGATGTCAGAGTCATTAAGAAACGATGGAAGAATCTGGGTGCCTAAAAAACAAGGCGATAACAGAAAACCAACGGATATTCCGGAAGAAGAAAGAGATTATTATTTAGAAAGAAGATATCCTGCTTTTGGAAATTTAGTACCACGTGACGTAGCTTCTCGTGCAGCCAAAGAACGTTGTGATGCAGGATACGGTGTCGGTGCTTCAAAAATGGCAGTATATCTGGATTATGCTGCAGCAATTGAACGTTATGGTAAAATTGAAATCGGCAAACAAGGCCTAAGCAACGCATCTCAGGAAGAAATAATAAAATTGGGTAAAGAAGTTGTTAAAGAAAAATACGGCAACTTATTTGATATGTACGCTAAAATCACCGGCGAAAATCCATATGAAACACCTATGAGAATTTATCCTGCTGTTCATTATACTATGGGTGGACTTTGGGTAGATTATGAATTGATGACTACTGTAGAAGGTTTATATGCATTAGGTGAAGCGAACTTCTCTGATCATGGCGCTAACCGTTTAGGTGCTTCAGCTCTAATGCAAGGTTTAGCAGACGGATACTTTGTAATACCTTATACATTGGGTAATTATTTAGCAGATGATATCAGAACAAAATCCATTCCAACCGACCACGAAGCATTTGTTGAAGCAGAAAATAAAGTGAGCACACGTATTCAGCAATTATTGAGTATCAAAGGCACTAAATCTGTTGAGAGTTTCCATAAACGTTTAGGCAAAATTATGTGGGACAAATGCGGAATGGCTCGTAATGCACAAGGATTACAAGAGGCTATCGCAGAAATTCAGGCTTTGAAAAAAGAATTCTGGAGCGATGTTAAAATTCCCGGTGGCATTAATGAATTCAATCCTGAATTAGACAAAGCAGGAAGAGTCGCTGACTTTATCGAATTAGGCGAGTTAATGTGTAAAGATGCATTAGACAGAAATGAAAGTTGTGGAGGACATTTCCGTGAAGAATCTCAAACAGAAGAAGGTGAAGCCTTGCGTGATGATGAAAATTATAAATACGTAGCAGCTTGGGAATTTGTCGGCGAAAGCGACTGGAAACTGAACAAAGAAGAATTGATTTACGAAAACATCAAAATCGCAGCACGTTCTTATAAATA
>DAOORG010000158.1:0-1113 GCA_035389165.1 Chitinophagales bacterium | reverse complement strand
ATGGAACATACAACAATAAATCTTACACTGAAAGTATGGCGTCAAAAAAACGCAGCAGATAAGGGCAGCTTTCAAACATATAACGTAAAAGGGATTTCAACAGAAATGTCTTTTTTGGAAATGTTTGATGTGTTGAACGAACAACTGATTGCAGAAGGAAAAGACGAGCCTATCGCATTCGATCACGATTGCCGTGAAGGTATTTGCGGAATGTGTTCTATGTATATCAATGGTCGCCCGCACGGACCTTGGCATGGCACTACTACCTGTCAGTTGCACATGCGTGCTTTCAAAGATGGCGAAACAGTAGTAGTAGAACCCTGGAGAGCCAGAGCCTTTCCGGTAATCAGAGATTTAGTAGTAGACAGAACAGCATTCGATAGAATCATTCAGGCTGGTGGATACATTTCAGTAAATACAGGAAATGCAGTAGACGCCAATGCAATTCCAATCAATAAAAAAGATGCAGATAATGCATTTGCAGCAGCATCTTGTATTGGTTGCGGTGCTTGTGTAGCAGCCTGCAAAAACTCATCTGCTATGTTGTTTGTTTCTGCAAAAGTTTCTCAGTTGGCATTGTTGCCGCAAGGAGCACCGGAAAGACAAACACGTGTATTGGATATGGTGGCGCAAATGGATAAAGAAGGATTCGGCAGTTGCACCAACACAGGAGCTTGCGAAGCAGAATGTCCGAAAGAAATTTCATTAGAAAATATTGCAAGACTGAACCGCGAATTTACAGCAGCGAGTTTAGCTTCTGAAGAATAATGTCATCCCGAGCGCAGCGAGGGAACTTAGTATAATTAAACCTGTCAGTTTCTGGCAGGTTTTTTTTATTTCGGTTTAGATAATCCTGTAATCCATTAATCTGACAAATCCTGATTCAGATCCAGAACATAAACAAAATGACTGTAAAATCATTATACTTGCAATTAATTACGACTATTTTATGCAATACCATACATTTCCCGATACAGATATACAAGTGAGCAAAATTTGTTTAGGCACCATGACGTGGGGCGAGCAAAACACAGAAGCCGAAGGACACGAACAGCTGGATTATGCCACCAATGAACGAGGTATCAATTTCATTGATACGGCAGAAATGTATTC
>DAOORG010000157.1:0-6037 GCA_035389165.1 Chitinophagales bacterium | reverse complement strand
ATTGTGTTGGTGCTACGCCAGGTACTTTACCTACAACTTCTAACAATGGCATTACAGGTACTTGGAATCCTTCAACAGTAAGCACTGCAAGTCAGGGTACTGTTGTTTACACATTCACTCCTACACAAGGTTTATGTGCTACTACAACAACCATGTCAGTAACAGTGAATCAAAATATTGTTCCAACGTTTACTCAACTTGGACCTTATTGTGTTGGTGCTACGCCAGGTACTTTACCTACAACTTCTAACAATGGCATTACGGGTACATGGAATCCTTCAACTTTAAGCACTGCTAGTCAGGGTACTATAGTTTATACATTTACACCAACAGCTGGTTTATGTGCTACTACGGCAACTATGTCTGTTTCTGTGAATCAAAATATTGTTCCGGCATTCACGCAACTCGGACCATATTGTGTAGGTGCTACTCCAGGTACTTTACCAACTACGTCAAACAATGGTATTACCGGTACATGGAATCCTTCAACAATAAGCACGGCAAGTCAGGGTATTGTGGTTTATACATTCACTCCTACTCAGGGCTTATGTGGTACTACAGCTACCATGTCGGTATTAGTTAATCCTGATAAAACAACCAATCTAACAAGAGTGATTTGCGAAGGTGCAAGTGTGACTATTGGCAATAGTGTGTTTACCACTACAGGAAATTTCAGTGTTGTTTTAAACAGTAGCGTTGGTTGTGATTCTACAGTGAATTTAAACCTGACTGTTAATCCTGTTAAAGCAACATTATTGAGAGACACTATCTGTGAAGGTGACAGTATTCAAGTTGGAAGTCAGACATTCTATACTGCTGGAACATTTGTAGTTCCATTGTTAACTTCACAGGAATGTGATTCAATCGTTACCTTAGAATTATTTGTAAATCCTGTAATAAATGTAAATCTACCTCAAGTTATCTGTGAAGGTGACTCAGTTATTATTGGAAATCAGGTATTTAAGACTGGCGGACAATATTCTATATTTTTACAAACTTCTAAAGGTTGTGATTCCATCATTAAACTTAACTTAACAGTTTTAGATACAAGTATAAATACATTTGTTACAACTATTTGCGATGGTGATTCCATTACAATAGGAGATGAAACATACAAAGTAGCAGGAATTTACACTATTGTTTTAAAATCAACAACAGGCTGCGATAGTACTGTTATATTAGACTTAAGAATTAAACCAACACAGACAACTAATTTGACTGAAATAATTTGTCAGGGAGAAAGTGTAACTGTGGGAAATCTTTCGTTTTCTACAACCGGTGTATTTACAGTCGTGCTACAGACATTCCAATCTTGTGATTCTACAGTAATATTAGATTTAACAGTAAATCCAATATCCAGATCTACTATTTTTGAAATTATCTGTGAAGGCGACAGCATTATTGTTGGCAACCAAACATTCAACTCAACCGGTAATTATACAATTACATTAGAAAATGCAGCAGGTTGTGATTCTATCATAAATCTGGATTTAGTAGTAAATCCAATTGCTACAACCAATATAGTTAAATCTATATGCAGAGGTGAAGCTGAGATAATTGGCAATCAGGTATTTACAGAAACCGGAAATTATACTGTTGTTTTACAAACATCCACCAATTGCGACTCTACTGTTAACTTAGATCTTACAGTAGTAGAACCTGTGATTACAGAACTAAACTTTAAGGTGTGTCAAGGTGAAACAATAGCTGTTGGTGACAGTATCTATTCAACAACAGGAACGTATTCAAATACTTTGAATTCGGCAGCAGGTTGTGATTCTATCGTAAACCTAAACCTGATAGTAGATCCAGCAATAACAACACCTCTTACCACATCTATATGCGACGGAGACTCTCTAACAATTGGAAATCAAACTTTCAAAGTTGAAGGTGCTTACAGCGTGGTATTACAAAGTGCTGCAGGTTGCGATTCAACAGTGAATTTAAATCTGACCGTTAACAGTGTAACCAGAACCAGCATATCAAGAAGTATTTGCAGTGGCGATAATTTTGTAGTAGGTAACGAAACATTTACCGAAACCGGTGAATATACCATTGTCTTACAAAGTGCTCTTGGCTGTGACTCTACTGTCTTATTAAATTTACTGGTAAACAACTTGCCAAATATTGATGCAGTAGCTGATCAACCAACGGTGAATATAGGCGAAGCGGTACAGTTAAATGTAACAACCAGCGAAACCCTTACATACAACTGGACGCCTGCTGATTTAGTAAGCAATTCGGAAATTCAAAATCCTACCGCAGTTTTAAATGAGTCCACATGGTTTTATGTTACTGCAACCAACGGCCAAACTCAATGCAGATTTACAGATTCCGTTTTTGTAGAGCTAAATGAATTAAGCTGCAGTAAAGAAAATGTATTCATTCCAAATGCATTCACGCCAAATGGTGATGAAGTAAATGATATCTTTATACCACGCTCTGTTATCTTGAAATCCATGAAATTAGTGGTATTTGACAGATGGGGAAATCAGGTATTTGAAAGCAATGACATTAACGTCGGTTGGGATGGAAACTACAAAGGACAACCTGCACAAGTTGATTCTTATGGTTATTATTTTATAGGTGAGTGCTCACAAGGTGAGAAAATTACAATAAAAGGAAATGTATCCTTGTTGAGATAAAATTATTAAAAAAATAAACTATATTAGCGCATATGAAAAGGTATTTAATTTTAGGCTTATTAATGGCAGCATCAGCTAAGTTAATGTTAGCTCAGGATCCGCATTTTAGTCAAATACAATACAATCCTCTATATTTGAACCCGGCATTTGCTGGTGTTACAGAATATGGAAAGGCCAACAGACTGGCAGGTCTTTACAGAGACCAATGGAGAACCTTACCGGTTCCCTACTCTACCACTACGGCATCTTACGACCGTTTACTGAAGAAATTTCAGAAAGGATGGTTATTAGGCGGTGGTGTTAGTTTCCTATATGATAAGGCAGGCGACGGAAATCTTAGTATTTTCAATCCTAACCTTACCATGAACATTGGAAAATATTTCAATAAGGAAAAGCAATTATTGACAGTAGGTATAACCGCAGGTATAACTGTAAAATCTCTGGATGTTCTTGGATTGCAATTTGACAACCAATACAATGGTTCTACATTTGACCCAAGTTTACCAACCGGCGAAACATTCTCTAACAACAATGTATCGTACGCAAACTTTACACTCGGTTTAAATTTCAGAACAAAAATTAAGGAAAAAACCACACTCGACATTGGTGGTACTACCTCTAATTTACACCAGCCAAATCAAAATTTCTTATTCTTCACTTCGTCTAAATTACCATCAAGACACTCTGCTTACGCAAAAGCAAAAGTGGGTATAAAAGATAATTGGAATGTTCAACCAGGTGTGTTCTTCCAGAATCAGAAAAAAGCAAATCAGGTATTGATTAATGCCATTGCAGAAGTACGTTTCAGTGAGAAAAAAGATTTCGGATTGGGTTTTGGTGCTGGATACCGTGCTATCGACAATGATGCAGCTATCGCATATTTGTCATTCTTATACAAAACATTACGTGTAGGTGCTGCTTATGATTTTAATGTTTCCGGCTTACGCAAAGCAACCAGAGCACAAGGTGCATTTGAGTTGGTATTGAATTACGAGTTTGGAGAAGTTAAAACAAAACAATGTCCTAAATGTCCTGTGTATATTCCTGCAAATGTGGAAACATTGGTTAGAGTTAGATATGAAGATTCTCTGAATAATATAGTAGACACGGTCTTAAATCAAATTATTCCTGCTGATACCGTTCCTCGTCAATACATTGATTCTATTGAATTAATATTAAAACCAATCGTAGTAAAAACTGAAAATCCAACAATTACTATTGTGAGAACAACGGAGAAAATCATGTCTATGCTTCCAATTGAATTGTATTTTGACAATGATATTCCTAAAGCTAATAACGCTGCAAACTACGGTGAACTTTATGATTCTTATAAAACAAAAGTTTCTGAGTTTACTACCAAATCTAACGAAAGTCCTGAAAACGTAACTTCGTTCTTTACGCAGATTGATAAAAACTACAACAGAATAGATGATATCGTTAGAGAATTATCCAGTTTGGTTGATAGTGGTTATATTGTAACCTTAGAGTTCAGAGGATATACTTCACCATTAGCATCTGAAGAATACAACAAAAAACTTTCTGAACGTCGTATTAGCAGTATCATCAAATTAGTTGATGATCGCTTAGGCGATAACTTTAAAGTACTTGCTAAATCAGCATTAGCAATACCGTTTGGTGAAACAATGTCACCAAAAGAAATCAGTGATAGCGGTAAAGACAGAGCAAAATCTGTTTACAGCATCGCTGCTTCTAAACAACGAAAAGTAGAAATCGTAGGAATCAGAATTGAGAAACCTTAATTCTTACCTGCTATAAGTAAAAAGCCTCGCAAAATTTTGCGAGGCTTTTTTATTTATTTAAAAGATTGGAGAAATTAAGGCTATGTAGTATCTTACAAAATTATTTTTCAGAACTATGGAAGCAACCACTACAGAAGAAAACATTGATATACATCCGCAGGATCAGGATGCAAACAGAGTATTTGAACAATATATTGAACGAAAACCAAGTTCTCTGTTTGTTCGTTTTTTAATTACGAACAGACATCTTACCGGTCTGTTGTTAGGCGGCGGATATGCATATCTCAGACACAGACGTGCCACTAAAGCTAAATTCAGCATTACAAAAGATATCCTTTTACGACTTTTTCTATGGTTACACTGGCCGCTGTTAAAGAAAAAACTCATCAAACAACCATTTGCCGTTCAGTTAAGAAGACGCCTCGAAATGTTGGGAGCCACTTATATAAAGTTAGGGCAAATTATGAGTTTGCGCGAAGACATGCTGCCAAAAGACATAACCGACGAACTCAAAAAATTATTAGATACACTACCGGCCATCAGTTACGACCGTTTTGCCGAATTGGTGGAAGAACAAATCGGGCAACCCATTCATAGAGTATTTACCGAAGTAAAACAAAATCCGCTTGGCTCCGCTTCTATTGCACAAACACATCGCGCCACATTAAGAACCGGTGAAGAAGTCGTATTAAAATTAATCAAACCCGGCACACGCGAACTGATACAAACAGACAGCCGCATCATAAAGGTAATTGGAAGTTTCCTGGAATTATTTATTCCGCAATTGCAACCTAAAAACATGTTTACCGAGTTTTGTGATTACACCAACCGCGAAGTAGATTTCCGCCTGGAAGCAGACAACGCGGAAGAGTTTTCTATGAACTTTATCAAACATCCTGAAATTCACTTTCCAAAAATTTATCGTGAATATTCTACCAGCGATTTAATTTGTATGCAGTTTATCCGCGGCATTAAACCGGACGAGCGAGCCTACGAACGTTACAACGAAGAAGACCGTGCTAAAATTGTAGATTACGGTGCCTATGCCATCATACAAATGTTGTATCACGATGGATTTTTCCATGCAGATTTGCATCCCGGAAATCTGATGATTATGGACGGACCCAATGGTCCACAGGTAGGATTTATTGACCTCGGAATGGTGGGACGCTTTGAAGAAAACACCCGAAAAACCATGCTTTATTATTTCAACAGTTTGGTGACCGGCGACCCGGCTGGTGCTGCTCGCTATCTGACATTGCTGGCACGAAAAGGTAAAGGAACAGATGTAGAAGGCTTCAGAAGAGAATTTATATCGGTAGGTAACAAATGGCTGAAATCTCCCAATTTTAAAGACTTCTCATTGGCGAAGTTAATATTAGAATCAGTGGCATTAGGTTCAAAATATCGCATGTATTATCCGTTAGAGCTGGTATTAATGGTAAAAGCGATTATAACGTATGAAGGCGTTGGCAACGTAATTATGCCTGGCTTCGACATCCAGAAAGTAAGTAAAAAACATATCCGCAGAATGCTGTTGGGCGAAGTAAATCCACTGGATTTATTGAAAACACAATTACAAAGTGCTCCTGAATTTATGGATATTATTACGCGCTCGCCTTTGGTATTATC
>DAOORG010000156.1:0-6045 GCA_035389165.1 Chitinophagales bacterium | reverse complement strand
ATCAGTCTAATGTATTAAGTATTTGGCTGCTGAAAAATGAATTGAATAAAAACGATAAAGTTGTCACGATTTGTGGCAATCGGTTAGAATGGAATATTATTGATATGGCGGTACAACAAACAGGTGCATTACATGTTCCGCTATATCCTACTTACAATAAAGTTGATTTAAAAATCATCTTAGAAAAATGCACTCCGAAATTTATTTTTGTTTCAGGTATAACGATGAATATCATAGTGTCAAAGATTCTGAATCAATTAAATCTGAATACTATCATTATTAATATTGACAGTAATGACCAAATTTTGAATTTTACAACTATTCTTAAAGAATCATACTCAGATGCTGATTTCTTAGAATTGGAAAATATAAAAAACAGCATATCTCCAGAAGACTTTAATACTATATCATTTTCGTCAGGCACTGGTGGCCAACCCAATGGAGCTTTATTTAAGCATAAAGCAAGTGTAGAATGTGTCACCTCATTATGCCCTTTGCTCGGACTTGACAGTAATGACAGCGCAATTAGTTATTTACCGATAAGTCATGCATATGAAAGATATCATAACTATTGCTATCAAATTCTAGGCGTTAGTGTGTACTATGCTGAAAGCTCGGCTACAATATTAGATAATTTATCAGAAGTCAAACCCAGCTTTTTCTGCACTGTTCCTCTATTATTAGAGAGAACACATTCTGCAATTATTGAAAAATTTGGAAATTTTGATAAATTTCTTGAAATATCGGGTGGGCATTTAAAAGCCATATCATCTGCTGGTGCTCCTTTGCCTGTATCACTTGGTCAAAAATATGAATCAATTGGAATGATAATACTGGAAGTTTATGGTATTTCAGAATGTCTTATGGTAACTTATAATTTATACAATAAACGAAAATTAGGTACTGTTGGCCTACCAGCTCCAGGTGTAGAACTTAAATTTACAGAAGAAGGAGAAATCTGTATCAAAAGTCCTATGTTGTTCACAGCGTATTTTAAAGATGAAGCATTAACAAATCTGGTCTTTAAAGATGGCTGGTATTACAGTGGCGATATTGGTGAAATAGATGATGATGGATTTATAAAAATAACCGGACGTAAACGAGATGTATTTAAAATAGCTTCCGGTAATTACATTACACCTGAAACTATTGAAAAATCTTTAAAAGAATCCCCATTTATAGAAAATACTTTTGTATTCCAAATGAATAACCAGTTAACTGCAATGGTTATCTTAAACAGCAATATTTTAAGCGATACTGATGTGCAGACAAAAATAAAAGAGGAGATACATCAATATTACAATTCTAAAGTTTTGGATGCAGAGCAAATCAAAAAATTATACCTGGATAATCACATATGGTCTATAGAAGATGGATTACTCACACCTACCATGAAAATAAAACGCACTGAATTAAAAAAATATTATCAAGATAAATTAGAAAACACAACAGCTATAAATTTATAATATGAACATAGATGATTTTGCAAAAAGATTAGAAGAAGAATTTGAAGAAATACCTTCAGGTGCATTAAAAGCAGATGTTAAATTCAGAGATATCTTTGAATGGAATTCAATGAATGCCTTACTGTTAATGGCATTAATAAGTACAGAATATGATGTAAATATAAGTGCCGATGAATTAAGAAATTGCAATACATTAGGTGAGTTGTATTCTATCGTATCATCAAAATTATCTGAATAATGGCATTTTTACAAATAAAGAATGTCAAAATAAAAGCTATTGCTGCTGCTGTTCCGGATCAGATTTTTCATAATAAAGATTATGAATGGATTTCTGAAAAAGAAAGAGAAATTTTAATGGAAACAACAGGAATAAGAGAGCGTCGTTTTACAAAGCCAGGAACTTGTACTTCTGATATGGGAGTTTTTGCGGCAGATAAGTTAATAAGTGAACTGGAATGGAATAAAAATGAAATTGAACTTCTGGTATTTATCTCACAATCCAGAGATTATGTGCTGCCAAATACAGCATGCCTGATACAAAGTCGTCTTGGTTTATCCAAAAATTGTATGGCTTTTGATATACCACTTGGATGTTCAGGTTATGTCTATGGTCTATCTGTTGTAGCAAGTTTATTATCACACGGTAATATCAAAAAAGCATTGTTGATAGCCGGAGATGTAGCATCCTACGATTTATCTTATACTGACAAAAGTGCCTATCCTCTATTTGGTGATGCAGTGTCAGTAACCGCATTAGAATATACAGGCAATAATGAAGATGTATTTGTCTTTAATCTGCAAACGGATGGCTCTGGTTATGAAGCCATAATTATTCCTGATGGTGGAAATAGAAATAACATTACCGAAGAAAGTCTGAAACAAATACAATACGAGGAAGGGATTATAAGAACCAGAAGAAATATTTTTTTGGATGGGATGAAGATTTTTGAGTTTACATTACGAGAAGTTGCTAAAAATATAAAACAACTTTTAGCATTTCTCAATAAAACAACCAATGATTATGATTATTTCATATTTCATCAGGCAAATCTTATTATGAATGAAACCGTTCGCAAACAACTTAAATTAACGGAAGATAAAGTTCCTTATTCTTTAGGAAATTTTGGAAACACTTCCTCTGCGTCTATTCCACTTACAATTGTCACACAATTAAATCAAAAAGCAAATACCGAAAATCTAAATTATATTTTCACTGGGTTTGGAGTTGGATTATCCTGGGCTTCAGTGTCTGTAAATTTAGATAAAATATATTGTCCGGAAATTTACATACATAATAAATAATAATACATGTCATTGGAAAGGTTTTTTTTGAAGAATAAAACTATTTTAGTTACAGGAGCATCTGGTGGAATTGGAAGGCAAGTAGCAATCACAATAACAGAAGCTGGCGGAAATGTAATTATCACAGGGAGAGATGAAATAAAACTAAATGAAACTTTTAATTTACTATTAAACAAAGGAAATAAAATGATTCCAATTGAACTGACTAAAGACTCAGAGATTGGTAAATTAATTCAATTTTGTCCTCCGTTGGATGGTGTAATACATTCTGCCGGAATAGCAGATTTATATCCTACAAAATTTATAAATAAAAAGAAAATTGATGAGATATTTTCCATCAACTATTTTGCACCTATGTTATTAATGGCTGGCTTATTTCAGGCAAAAAAAATTAATAACAAAGCATCTATTGTTTTTATATCTTCCTTCTCCAGCCATAGTCCGTTTCCAAGTGGAGCACTATATACAGGAAGTAAAGCTGCACTTGAAAATTACAGTCATGTATTAGCTGTAGAGCATGCTAAGACTGGATTGAGGTCAAATTGTGTAGCACCAGCATTAGTTAAAACAGAAATATATGAAAATACATTTCAATCAAATGCTGCACTGGAAAATATTGATAAAACAGCAAAGGAATACGAAAAAGTATATTTACACGGCTTTGGAAATCCATCAGACGTTGCAGATGCAATTTTATTTTTATTATCTGATGCATCTCGTTGGATAACTGGACAAACAATAATATTAGACGGTGGATACATGCTTGGAATGGTTTCAAAAGTATTAAAGATGTAAAATGAAATTAATTGATTATTCTATTATTATACCAGTACATAACAGTGCTATTACTTTAAAAGAACTTCACAATCGCTTAGTAAACACTATACACAATTTAACATTTGAAATCATTTTTATAGATGATGGAAGTATCGATAATAGCTGGAATGAAATAAAAGATATTCAACAGAATTATCAAATCAAAGCATTTAAATTATCCAAAAACTATGGACAACACAATGCTACATTGTGTGGATTAATAAACAGTACTGGAAAGTATGCAATAACAATTGATGATGACTTACAAACACCCCCTGAAGAAATAGTTAAATTAATTAACAGAATGAATGAAACAAATGCTGATGTAATTTATGGCATTAGTAAAAATTTAAATAAAAACTTCATAAATAAAACATTAAAATTAATATTATTATTTTTTACTAATATTTTTTATTCACAGAAAAAAGAAGCTTCTTCCTTTAGATTAATCAACAAAAATATAATTCAAAATATCTCTCAACACAAACAATCGATAGTTAGCATAGATGAAGTAATACTTTGGTATACAGCAAACATCTCAAATACTTACGTTGAGCACAATGTCAGAAAATATGGAAAATCCGGATATTCGATTTTGTCGATTTTCAGTATTGCTATTAATGTATTTTTTAATTTTTATTCCTTTCCGTTAAAATTTATTGTTACCATAGGATTCTATACTTCATTATTTAGTATTTTATTAGGGTTATTTTACCTGATAAAAAAAATATTCTTTAATGTTGCTATCGAAGGATGGACCTCGTTAATGGTAACCATATTGTTTTCGACCGGAATAATTGTATTCAGTATAGGAATTATAAGCAGATATGTCTTACAAATTCTTTCATACCAACAGGAAAAACCAGGATTTAATATTTCGGAAAAAATAGGAGAATGAGATTAGCACAATACGATATTATTTTAGAAAGATTAAAAAAAGATGACATCGAACTTGTTCGAAATTGGCGAAACAATCCAAAGATTCAGGATAAAATGGAATTTCGTGACTACATTACAACCGAAATGCAGCTAAAATGGTTTAATAAAATCAATAATCCTACACAATTTATGTATATGCTTGTTTATTATCAAAATGAAAAAATTGGTTTAACAAATAGAAATAATTCAAATAAATATACTGAAAGTGGTTTGTTTATTTGGGATGACCAGTACTGGAATTCTCATATATCCATCCTTGTATTCTTAATTGCCTCGGAAGTAAATTTTAAACTTGAAGGTTCAAAAGAAATTTATGGTAAAATTTTAAGATCTAATAAAAATGGAATCGCATTTAATAGAGCATTGGGTTTTAAATTATGTGATAACCAACAAGGATTAGAAAATCAATTATATTGCTTAAAGAAAGAAGATTATTTAAAATCAGCTGTTAATTTAAAAAAACACATCGCTTCATATTATAAATACACTGAGCCAATAAAAATTATTTTTGAAAAAGAGGATTATGAAAATGGAGTTTTTGATTTTTTTTATGAAAAATTACAAGACAATATTCTCGAAAATAATGATTTTAAAATAATAAAATAATTTTATATTTTAACATCTAGCAATATAACAATTTTAAATAAAAAATCAAAAATTTTATAAAATGATATTAGCAACCATTTAGGTAACTTTCTAATATCAAAAAAAACAAATCTTACTAAAATAAAATTCATTAATAATCCAGACAGTACTTTTGAACAAATTTTATTTTTCAAATCTAAATTTACAGGATGCACTACATCAACAATTAAAACTAATCGATTTTCATTACTGTGGTTATAGCCACCATGCAGATGTGCATCACAAAACAATAACCACCTGCCTTCTTCCCAGTTTTTTGTAATATTATTAACTGTAAATGCTGCCTTTTCATTTTGTTGTGCAGTATATAAACATAAATGGCCTCGTATGCTTGCATCTGTATCACCTCTGTGTGTTGTAATTTCACCGCCTGCTTCCAGGAGACTAAAAGATGCTGATACTAAACCTGGTATGGATTGTAAAATTTTATGAGTAGTAGGAAATCGTTTTAAACTTTTTCTTTTAATATTCCATGTTAACAATGGCAATGTTTTCCATTTTAATGTATTTCCCGCTTGTTCTTTATAAAAATAAGGTTGTAATTTATTGTTTGATATAAACTGTTCAAATTCATGTTTTATTTCAAGATATTGTAAAGAAACATTCTTACACCATTTATATTCTTCTACATTAAAAAATGCCGGATATGTTGGATTAAAGCTTTTCGAATCTTGATGGAAAAGTATTTCTTCAATATGAAACCATATATTTTTGTTTGTTTTTCTCATTAGTATTATGAAGATACAAAAATAAGAATTACAGCTAAAATAATTAGTATAAGAAAATTGACATAATTGCATTCTAAAGTGTGCTCATAAAAAACAAATTTTATTTAAAATTCAATTTATACCATATATTTGTAATAACATTTAAGTAA
>DAOORG010000155.1:0-6049 GCA_035389165.1 Chitinophagales bacterium | reverse complement strand
TTTCCGCTGTCACTTGTCATATACACAAATGGGCAACCCATTTCTGCAGCAGCTTCTAACATTTTTTTGTTTGCTTTTTTGTCAGCAGCAGCACCTGAAACATAACCTGAGAAATACCCAGAAGTTTTTCCTTTTACTTCGCCAATTTTTTTCAAACCAACGATTTCGGATTTGTCTAATAAGATTTCTACTTTTTCCCAGTCAGCTTTGCTGCTAACTACTACTTTTTCAGAAATCTGTTCAGTACGGCCACTTGAATATTGAATTTTTTCAACAGCTTTTTTAGTTACTGTTTGTTCAGCGTCTTCACCTTCATACTTGTAAATGATTTTGAAGTCGTCTAATTTAACCACTTTACCATCGATGGTTTTTCCTCCATGTAAGAAGATTTTGTCAGAAGCAAATGCAACTACCATAGCAAATGCAAGAAATAGTGTAGTCAGTAATTTTTTCATAGAATTAAATATTTTAGTAAACAAATTTAATAAACATTTCCATATAATCAACAAGTATGCCAATTTTACAACGAGAAAATGAAGATTTATCACTTGCAAAGATAAATGAGATGATTTAGTAGCGCGCTACTTATTTGAAGGTATATTTTGGTACGTGCCAGTACGTAGCAATTAAAACCACGTAGCCTGTTAGGTGGTAAATACATCCAAAATGCAAAAATTTGCACCACATTTCCCTCAAAAGTTCTAAATTGCGGAACTTTAGCAGTCTAACTTCTGTTTAGAATTAACATTTATTATTCATTAACAAAAATCATAAAGTATGGCAATTTCTTCTATTTTAATCGCATTGCTGATTATTACAGCATTTTTATCTTTTGTTACCGTTCAGCAAGGTACCATTGCCGTGGTGACCATTTTCGGGAAATACCGAAGAATTATGGGACCCGGATTAAATTTCAAAATACCATTCATTGAACAAGTATACAAACGAGTATCTATTCAAAACCGATCTGTTGAACTGGAATTCCAGGCTATTACGGTCGATCAGGCAAATGTCTATTTTAAAGCGATGTTGTTATATGCTGTGGTGAATACCAACGAAGAAAGCATCAAAAATGTGGCATTTAAATTTATTGACGATAGAAATCTGATGCAGGCTTTAGTACGTACTATTGAAGGTTCGATTCGTGGATTTGTGGCGACAAAAAAACAAGCGGAAGTACTTTCTTTAAGAAAAGAAATAGTAGAAGATGTGAAAGAGCAGATCGACCAAACCTTAGAAACATGGGGTTATCATTTATTGGATTTACAGTTAAATGATATCACATTCGACGAAGCGATTATCAAATCGATGGCACAGGTGGTGGCATCCAGCAACTTGAAAGCAGCTGCTGAAAACGAAGGTCAGGCATTATTGATTACCAAAACCAAAGCTGCTGAAGCAGATGGAAATGCTATAAAAATTGCTGCAGAAGCAGAACGTACCGCAGCACAATTGCGCGGACAAGGTGTGGCATTGTTCCGTGAAGAAGTGGCAAAAGGTATGAGCCAGGCTGCAAAAGAAATGGAGCAAGCGAACTTAGATACATCGGTGATTTTATTCTCGATGTGGACGGAAGCCATTAAAAACTTTGCTGAATATGGAAAAGGCAATGTCATTTTCTTAGATGGTTCATCTGACAATATGCAAAGAACTATGAAAGAAATGATGGCGATGAATAACCTGATGGATCCAAAAGCTAAAAGAGTGTAGCTAAATCTGAAAAGTTATGATATTAAAAAGAGATGTCGAAAGGAATCTCTTTTTATATTTTACCAAATATCTATTTACTAAACTATCTACTCAAAAACATACTCTTATCCTTATACAATTGTCTGAAATAAGGATCGAATAAATCTTTAATGAAATAAATGGCTTCACCGGTAGATTTCATTTCTGGACCAAGTTCTTTGTTGACATTCGGAAATTTATCAAACGAGAAAACCGGTTCTTTGATAGCGTAACCAGTCAGCTTCTCTTTGAAGGTAAAGTCTTTTAATTTATGTGTGCCAAGCATCACTTTAGTTGCCACATTTAAGTACGGAATTCCATAGGCTTTGCAAATAAACGGTGTGGTTCTCGAAGCGCGCGGATTGGCTTCTATCACATATACTTTGTCGCCTTTAATGGCAAATTGAATATTTATTAAACCACGTATTTCCAACGCCTTGCACAATTTCTCAGCATAGTGTTTCATGGTTTCAATAATGATGGCACCTAAGCTAAATGGCGGCAACACAGAGTTACTATCACCACTATGAATTCCGGCCGGTTCTATGTGTTCCATCACACCCATTATTTGCACATCTGTACCATCATAAATCGCATCAATTTCTGCTTCTTTGGCGCGGTCTAAAAAGTGGTCAATCAAAATCACATTATCCGGAATGTCTTTCAATAAATTGATAACAGCCGTTTCGCATTCAGCATCATTAATAACAATACGCATACGTTGACCGCCTAACACATAGCTTGGACGCACCAACACAGGATAACCCACACGATTTGCTACTGCCAGTGCTTCATCAGCATCAATGGCCGTTCCGTAATCAGGATATGGAATTTCTAATTCTTTTAATAAATCTGAAAAACGTCCGCGGTCTTCCGCAATATCCATACTGTCGAATGAAGAGCCAATTATTTTTATACCTCTTTCGTGTAATTTTTTGGATAATTTCAAGGCAGTTTGTCCGCCTAGTTGCACAATGACGCCATACGGTTTTTCGTGTTCAATTAATTCCCAGAGATGTTCCCAAAAAACCGGTTCAAAATATAATTTATCCGCAATATCGAAATCTGTTGAAACCGTTTCAGGATTACAGTTTACCATGATAGCTTCGTAGCCAACTTCTTTTATGGCGAGCAAACCATGTACGCAGCAATAATCAAATTCAATGCCTTGTCCGATTCGGTTTGGACCAGAACCCAACACAATTATTTTCTTTTTATCAGAGACGATACTTTCATTTTCGACTCCAAAAGAAGAATAATAATAAGGTGTTTTCGCTTCAAATTCAGCGGCGCAGGTATCCACCATTTTGTATACACGGCTGATGCCAAGCTCTTTGCGTTTTGCGTACACTTCATCTTCATCAATCCTGCCCAGTAAAAAACCTAATTGAACATCAGAATAACCTTTTGTTTTTGCTTTCAGCAATAAATCTTTAGAAATATTGTGAATGGTATATTTCTGAATTTCTTTTTCCAGTTTTACCAGTTCCTGAATTTGCATTAAGAACCAATTGTCAATGCCTGTCAATTTTTGTATAGTATGCAGCGGAACGCCTAAATAAATGGCATCTTTAATTTTAAAAATCCTATCCCAGCTTGGATGTTGTAGGCTATCCAGAATTTCTTCTGTTTTTGAAAGTCCTTTTCCATCGGCACCTAATCCAACTTTGTTATTTTCTAAAGATTGACAAGCCTTTTGTAGTGCTTCTGCAAAGTTTCTGCCAATACCCATCACTTCGCCAACTGATTTCATCTGTAAGCCAAGTGTTGAATCGCAGCCATAGAACTTATCAAAATTCCAACGTGGAATTTTTACGATTACATAGTCTAAAGCAGGTTCAAAAAAGGCGGAAGTGGTTTTGGTTATTTGATTATTTAGTTCATCTAAATTGTAACCGATAGCTAATTTTGCCGCAATTTTTGCAATAGGATATCCGGTTGCTTTGGATGCCAATGCAGATGAACGCGATACACGTGGATTGATTTCAATAACAATAATTTCTTCCGTTTCAGGATTAACGGAGAATTGTACATTACAGCCACCGGCAAAGTTTCCTAATGCGCGCATCATCAATTGAGCCTGATTTCTCATTTCCTGAAAAACAGGATCTGGTAAAGTCATAGCCGGTGCTACTGTTATAGAATCGCCTGTATGAACACCCATTGGATCCAGATTTTCAACAGTGCATATGATGACAACGCTGTCGTTGGCATCGCGCAATAATTCTAGTTCAAATTCTTTCCAGCCTAGCACTGCTTTTTCTACCAAAACTTCATGTACCGGCGAGCATTTTAATCCGTAAGCCAGCATGTTTTCGAATTCTTCAGCTTTGTGGCAGAAACCACCACCTGTTCCACCTAAGGTATAAGAAGGACGAATGACTAAAGGGAAGCCTATTTTTTGTGCCGCTTCTTTTCCTTCCAACATGGAATTCGCTACAAAAGAAGGTGCGACACCTAATCCTAAATCCACACAAAATTTCCTGAATTCTTCTCTGTTTTCAGTAGTTTCAATTACGTTTAAGTCTACACCGATAATCCGCACATTGAATTTTTCCCAAAGGCCTATTTCAGACGCTTCTTTACAAAGATTTAACGCAGTTTGACCACCCATAGTTGGTAAAACTGCATCAATATGTCTTTCTTCCAAAATTTCTCTTATGGAGTCTATGGTTAATGGTTTGAGGTATATATGATCGGCAGTAACTTCATCCGTCATAATAGTAGCCGGATTGGAATTGATAAGTGAAACTTCAATGCCTTCTTCTCTCAACGAGCGAGCGGCCTGAGTTCCTGAGTAGTCAAATTCACATGCTTGTCCTATAATAATAGGTCCGCTACCTATAATTAGTACGGATTTAATCGAAATATCCTTTGGCATTTTGGGAAAGTTTGACAAAGATAGGAAAAAGTAGAGAGTCTAAAGGAGTAAGTTGTTATTTTTTTTAGTTCACGTATCAATTTATACAACAATATGCCATAGAAACGGTTAAATAGTTTCTGTTAGCACTAAATTTGATTATTTTTGTTTAATGAAGAGCAAAATCATAAGCGGTTTATTTTTTCTGATACTTACTAAATGTAGTTTAGCTACGCACTTAGTAGGTGGTGAGATGTCATACCGTTGTTTAGGTGGAAACCAGTACGAAATAACGCTAACCATATTCAGAGACGATTTTTATGGACAAGCAGAACTAGATCCAACGGCGAGAATTACCATTTTTAATAGTTTAAATAATACCTTTCTAAGAAATGAAGATATTAACCTTCAAAATGGTATAGGCGCTATACTACCATTAGATAATAACCCATGCATTACCAATAGGCCAACAGATGTAAGGATTGAGAAAGGAGTTTATAAAAAGACAATTACGCTGCCGGCAAGTGCAAACGGATACAAACTAGTTTACCAACGTTGTTGCAGAAATAATGCAGTTGCAAATTTACTTACAGATCAAGGCAGTACATATACTGTAAATATTCCCAACACCAGTTTGTGCAATTCTTCTCCGGTCTTTAATAATCAGCCACCTTTATTTGTTTGTGCGGATTCTAAATTGGAATTTGATATGTCTGCCACCGATGCGGATGGAGATCAATTGGTATATAGTTTATGCGCGCCATTACAGGGTTTGGATGCATTTGAACCGATTATTTGCGGAACTTGTGCTATCACCTCTGCACCAAGACCACCATATGACAGTGTATTTTATTCAAGTTCTTTTTTTAACTCTCAGAAACCACTAGGCAATACCTCAACAATTAATATCAATCCGGTTACTGGTTTGCTAACAACAGTAGCTAAACTTCAAGGTCTTTTTGTTGTTGGTATTTGCGTGCAGGAAATCAGAGGTGGAGTGGTTTTAAGTACGAGTATAAGAGATTTTCAGTTTAACGTAACCAACTGCAGTATTTCATCTGCTGTGCCTGTTGTAATTACAGATAATACTCCAGGTGCTGCATTGCAAGTTAACGATTCTACTTTTAGTAATTGTGAAGGTGTTGTTGTTCGATTTAATAATAACGTATCACAATCTGCATTATCTTATTTTTGGGATTTTGGTGACCCAGCTGTAACCAATGACACAGCAATTATAAAAAATCCTACCTATAGTTATTCTGATACCGGAACATATTATGTAACACTTATTATTAACAAAGGAAAACCATGTTCCGATACAACCAGAATTAAAGTATTTTATTATCCTGGATTGAAAGCCAATTTTGGTTATACACCTAGATGTCAGAATGAATTAATTCAGTTCACCGATTCGTCCACATCTGCTTATAATGACATAAATAAATGGCAATGGGTCTTGTC
>DAOORG010000154.1:3682-6064 GCA_035389165.1 Chitinophagales bacterium | reverse complement strand
TTTCAACTGCCATCGCGACTGGATAAAATCACCAACGAATTAACACGTAAACACTCCGTTAATTTGTTCATTAAACGCGACGATTTAATTCATCCGGAAATTTCCGGAAATAAATGGCGTAAGCTGAAATATAATATAGCACAGGCTAAACAAGAAAACAAATCTGCTATACTAACCTTTGGCGGTGCATTTTCTAATCATATTACTGCAACTGCTAAAGCCTGCGAAGTTTTTGGTTTTAAAAGCATCGGAATAATTCGCGGCGAAGCTTATTCACCTTTAAACAAATCACTTCAGTTCGCTAAAGATTGCGGCATGGAGCTGATATATTTAGACAGAGAAAATTATAAATTAAAAAACATTGACGCATTACTTACGACTCACGACTCACGACTATTAAGCGAAGCTTATTTACTACCAGAAGGTGGAGCAAATGAATTAGCAGTAAAAGGTTGTGCCGAAATTGTCTCTGAGATTGACATTGATTTTGATTATATCTGTTGCGCCAGTGGCACCGGAACTACCATTGCAGGTATAGCAAGTAATCTTCAACCACACCAGCAGGCGATTGGTTTTCCTGTTTTGAAAGGTGGTGAATTTCTGTATGACGAAATTAAGAAGCTAATAAATGTTGAGTGTTTTTTGATGACTGAATACCATTTCGGCGGCTATGCAAAAATAACACCAGCGCTGATAAAGTTTATCAAAGAGTTTTATCAGGAACATCAGATTTTACTGGATTATGTCTACACCGGAAAACTACTCTATGGTATATTCGATTTGATTTCTAAAAATTATTTTCCGGAAAATGCTACTATTATTGCTGTACACACCGGTGGCGTGATGAATGCTAACGTGTTTGATTTACAACAATAAAATTAGTCTGTTTTCTTGCTGTACTGGTAAATGACATTTTGCTGTTCATCTATAAAGTAAACATTCATGGTGTTATCTACAATTGCTACTATTATGAAACCTGCAGTGCTTTGCGCAAAAAGTGTATGCTGATAGCTGGATGAAGGTCGCAGTTCGGAACCGGCTCCTGAAACAAAATAGTCTACCGTGCTGCCTTTAGGTTGCTGATGTTGCAGGTCGTGATCATGTCCGCAAAAATAAGCTTGTACCTTATATTGTTCCAGCATTGGCTTTAACTTTTCAATTAAAAGCGGACTGTCACCATGTGTTGTGTTGGAAGAATAAACAGGATGATGACCAATCACAAATTTCCAGGATGCATCAGAGTTGCTTAATGTACTGTCTATCCAATTCCATTGTTGTGTGACTGTTGTATTTTTTGAGCGCACCATCGGTTCTGTATTCGTATACACAAACAACATTTTTGCACCATCGATTGTTTGCATATTTGCTGTAAAATAATCCGATGGCATTTTCCAATGCGGATTCAACTTTGAATAATCTATTTCTGCCTGTTGATTTCCATAGTGATCGTGATTGCCTAAAACCGGATACCAGTCAGTCGATTTAATATTCGATCCATTGTAAATGTTTTCGTATGATTTTTTCCAGAGTTTGTCTTTGGTGCTTTTTACACCAAACGTATAAAAATTATCACCGGTAGAAATTATAAATTCCGGTGGAACAAGCGCCGCACATTTATCCATAGCTTCGGCAACATTGCGCTGGTGATGCTTTCCTTTTCGTCCCCAATCGCCAATTACATAAAATACAAATGCATTTTCCGGAACAGCAATTTTACTAAAAGGCTGAATGTCCGTTTTTACACTATCGTTGTCTTGCGCACTTGCACTCGTCAAACAAAAAAGTAATAGAAGATAAAGGATTTTTTTCATGCTATTGTTACTTCTGTAAATGTATAAAATTATGTTTGTTTTTCATCTAATACTATTCCTTTCAGCATATGAGATAAAATCGGTGCACATTTTTGCTGACAAGCCGGATAGAAATGACCGTGTTTCCAGTGTTCAGATTTTGGCGATAAACCCCACCAGAATTCAGCCATTGCCAATGGTTGCATATCCTGTTGAAATGCATAGTGTAACAATTTTGGTGCGGCACATTCACCGGCACCTGCCGGTGGATTTGTATTATTATAGGATTTGAAAATGCTGCGTAAGTTCATTTCTTCGCCTGCAATATTCAGAAAAGTGTAATGATCGAATAGTTTGTTTTGTAAGCCTATTGAATGTTGTTTTCTAAATTGCTTGAGTGTGTTTATCAGCTCGGAATTTTCAGATAATTCATTTTTTTCAAGTGCTTTAATTTCCAGATTAATAGCATTTAGTTCAGTCATTCCAATATTCAGGAAGCTGTTTTCTGTTAGTGCATCATAAACTGCGGGCACAAATTTGCTGTGTTCGTTGATTCCGGCCAGTTTGCCTGAAAAGGCGGCTAAAAAACCAA
>DAOORG010000154.1:0-3582 GCA_035389165.1 Chitinophagales bacterium | reverse complement strand
ATTGTATTCGCATCAAGAATAATAGCAGTCTGAGAAAGCGCACGACCGGTGAAGTTAGCACCTGTTTTTAATGTAATTCCTGACATAGATAAAATGACTCCTTTGGAATTAGAATTGTTGCCTAAGATAGTTTCACCGGCAACCTGCCAGAAAATATTTTCAGCTTTTGCACCACCACTAAGTGTCATATTCACACCGCTGCTGATAGTTAAATTTCCCTGTATTTGAAAAATCCAGATATCTCTTTCACTACCTGAAAGTATGATTCCTGATGTTACAGATAAAGCATTTGACCATTTGTATAATCCTGGTACAAGAATTTTGCCACCAATATTTCCGGAACCTAATTCTGAGAAATCCGGTGATGTGCGACCTGCTGCATCTGTATAAGCAGTTGACATATTACTTACTGCTAATGCAAGATTTAATGGTGTTGGAACAAGCATATCAGAAGCATATACTCTACCTGTAACCTGATTTGAAGTTGCATATCCAATCTCATCTACCAAAGAAAAACCTGTTATGTTGTCAGTAGTTGCCGGACTTATTCCAATATCACCTGTTATGAAAGATGTCGGAACATTATTTAAAGCTGTTTTTGCTAATATAACATAGTTTTCTGCTGAACCAAGATTTACAGCAGCCATTCCGGTTGCATTTGTTCCGGTGGTAAAATTCCAGATAATATTTTCAGCAATTGATTTGCCAGCTGTATTTTTTACACCGGTTGTAATCGTTACTACATATACCGTATTTGGACTTAATGCCGAAGCAGGCGTAAAAGTTGCCGTAATTCCGGAATATTCCACAGAACCGATAATAGTTGTACTTCCTTGTTTTAATGTAAAAGTCAGGTTGTTAAAGCTTGATGCATTCATAGTTTCACTAAAACTGACAGAAATAACTTTATTGAGCGCAACATTCGTTGCATTTGTTGCAGGACTGTGTGATATTGCTCTTATATATAGTATAGGTTGATTAATTATTTCTTCTTTACAACCTGCTAAAAATAGTACGAAAGATATGATTGTTGCGTAAATTGTTTTTTTAATTGTCATGATTTTAAATTTATTTCACGCAACCGGCGCACAGACTGTATGATTATACAGTACTACAAAGTTGCCGTTTTAAATGCAGCATATCCTTGTATAACTTTGGGTAAGAGTTACAATATTCACACCAGATAAAATGGCAGTACGTTGTTTACTTCAATAAATAAAACATCATCATTTGACGTGTCACAAATAAGCTGTGGTATTTTAAAATTTGTGTAATTTGTGCTAAATCTTTTGAAATGCAATCAGCTTCTTTATCAACCATTAAAAACGAATTGCAACATATTCCGCAGGAAGCGCTGGTGGAATTGTGTATTCGAATGGCAAAGTACAAGAAAGAAAACAAGGAATTACTGAATTATTTGTTGTTTGAAAATACCAGTGAACACGAGTATATTCAAACCCTGAAAAATGAAATCACTACGGAATTTGAATCTGTAAATGTTTCCACGATGTTTTTTGCCAAGAAAAGCATACGCAGAATTTTACGGATGGCCAACAAATATGTGAAATATTCAGGATTGGCAGAAACGGAAATTGTGGTGCTGATTCATTTTTTAAAAGAAATGAAAGCATTAAAAATAGACTATACTAAAAGTGCTGCCATGGTAAATTTGTACAACAGTCAGTTAAAGAAAATCAACAAAGCCATGAAAACCTTGCATGAAGATTTGCAGTATGAATATGAGAAAGAAATTCAACTGCTTGAAAATTAAAAAAACTACTGTTTAATTTTCTTCAGTTCCTGCCATTTTTTCTCATTCATATTTTCATCCTGGTTTGGATTATACGTGTTAGATTTGGTGCCGATATATTCACCGTCGTTATTCATCCAGTATTGATTGGCACCTTGCTGTACCTTGTAGGTTTTTCCGGTTTCCGTATTTTGTACGTTTTCGTTCTCATAGATATAATCTACGAACTGCTCCTGATTTTTATCGCTGGCTGCATTATTTGCCTTCCAGTTGCCCATAATGGCATCGTTTATGGCATTTGATTTGTTTACATGTGCGATTTGCTGTGCTTCAAAAGCTGCCTGATTTGCCGCCATTTTTTTATTAAAAGCAGCCCAGCTTTGGCCGCACCTTTCTGCTTCTTTTTTATTGTAAGCCATAATTGGTTCTAAATTATAGCGTGTGTTGGCTAGCGCAAATATGAATTGTTTTTTAGCGGTTTCAAATACAGATGCATCTGCTTCCAGCAAGGAATTCATATAGTACCAGGTTTCCATTGTTTGCGATTTTCCGGAATTTACATGCGTCAGGATGAAACTAAGTTTGCCGTTTTTATCTTTCCATTCAGAGCCATAGGCTTTCACATACGACTGCATCGGCATTGCCTTAAACAACTGGTCGCTGTACCATTTATCCATTTTTGAAATTTCCGGTAATTCATAATGCTTCACATATTGCAAACCTCTTTTTGCCGCAGCCGGAACGATGTCTTCCTGAATTAACTGATCTATTGGCGGCATGGCACGCATTTGCTGACCACTTTGTGTGTATGCGTATTGTATGCTTTGGTCATAATTCATCATAAAACTTTTAGGCGCAAAATCCGTGACTTTAATATTATTCGGACCCACCATACTGGCACCATTCACATTGAGTTTCCAGGATGCCGGTAACGGAACGGTTGCAGCAATCATTCCGTTGGCATCTTTTAACTCGTGCATGACCATTTTTTGCCAGTAACCACCGGATTTTGATGAAGAAGAATTGCCGGTATTTCCGGTAGAACTGCCATTTCCTGTGGATGCGGTAGCCGTACCATTTCCGGATTGTTTTGAATCGCTTCCATTGCAACCACTAATTGTTAAAGTAAGCGTTGTAGCCAAAAGTAGGATATTAATACGCATAGTTTTTGGTTTTAATTTGTACTATTGAAAATACTAATTAAAAATAAGAAAAGCAAGGATGTGACAATAGTTTTTTATGTAACAAGCTGATAGTTAAATCGTAAGAGTATAAAATGAATTACAAAATTCTAATCTTTGTTTTGTGCTAATTTAATTTTCAGCAATAAGCAACTGTTTATATGTCAAAGCGCAATATTTTTCCGGAGCCGTCTTTTTTCAGGATAATAAAATCTTCGCCTTTGTTTTTGAAGATGGAATCGCCGATGGCAACATCAGGAATCATCTCTTTTGTAAGCGGAAAAATAATCGAATCGTCCACTTTGATATCCTGAAAATGAGGTTTGCCTTTTATAGAAATGTATTTATCTGTGATGATGCCATGCAATTCTTTATTGTTTATTAATGCGGTTTTATCATCTTTTGCCATCTTGAAAATAAACCAACCAAAGACGATAGCAAGAACGAGAAATCCTATGACGATATATTTTTGCATGGTGTAGGTTTTCTTTTATAAAAGTCAACTTGAATGTACAAAAATTCTTTTAATGGTTGGAGTTTTAGCCAATTATTGATTTCGGTAGGTGAGAAACCAATTGATAGAAAAAATCTCTACACGAGTATTTGCAGTATGAGTATGAGAAAGATTTGGAGGCTATTTCCTGTTGCATC
>DAOORG010000153.1:0-6089 GCA_035389165.1 Chitinophagales bacterium | reverse complement strand
CCTGCAGCCACAGGGTTAGTTCCTGTTTTGGTTCCGCTCGAAAAGGTAATATTTGAAAATGAAGTGGATGCTAATCGAATCGTATTACTAACAGTTGCTCCAGAGGCAATATTTGCTGTAAGTAGTATATATCTTGTTGTACCTGATGAAATTGTATTAGTTAAGCTACTAACGGCTACTGTTCCGCCATTGCCTACAGCTGCCTGATTAGTTCCTAATTGAGTTGCTCCTGAAATACTTGTGGCGCTACTACTTAACCAAAGTTTGAAACCATTTGTTTTTATATCACCAGAAGTATAAGAACCTGCTGTAGTAAGACTAACACCTGTTAAAGTAGCAGTCGCAGTAGTAACATCTAGCTGTATTCCACCAACAATATTATCATCTGAATTTTGCAAAATATTTCCAGCAGCTGGATGTGCTGCAGATATGGCAATAGATGGATTGGGTGCACTTATTGCAATTGTACCCATTCCGATATTTCCAGAAGCTTTTGTAGTGTATTGCCATTTTATATATCTTGTTGTTGAGCTTAAACTTACCGACCATTGTGTTCCGCCTGTTGCAGAGCTAATGCCTGTTGTGATAGTTTGTATGGCAGTACCCCATGTAGAACCATCTGTAGATTCAAATATCTGAAATGAATAGGAGCCAGATAAACTATTGCCTTTTAGGTAATATGTTAAAGTGCTTGGGCTAGAAGCTATTCTCAAGTATGCATAATCACCAGCATTATCAAATTTTAATTTTACTGGCGAATCTGCATAATCACTTCCAATACCACTACTTATCCAACCATTTGCTGATGTTAGGTTTGCCAACCCAGGATTTGAACTGTATGGGATTGATTGTGCAGTCTGCCCAATAGCATTTCCACTAAAAAATAACAAACAGGTGAGTAGTAAAACAGATAAATTTTTCTTCATAAAAAAGGATAAAAAAGGGTAAAAAAATCCAGGTTTTTTGTTGTCTGGTTTTAAGTTTAATTGGGTAGTATATAAAGTTGGAGACGTGTAAAATTTAATCATATAATTCGGTTATGGTTAGTTATTCTCAAATTAATTATTTACGGCTACTCAAAAATAACTCAAATCCAGCACATTCGCTTGTTTTTTTGTATTAAGATTATATAGATTTTAGCTGTTTTTTTCTAACACAAAATTCACTTTTCCACTAGTATTTGTTAATAAATCGGCTGTTTTCAACAGGTATTAAAATATTGTTTAATATATCATGCTAAAAAATCGAAAATCCTTGATGTGAATCAAATTTTCGGCATTTTTTAAACAACTAGTATAATACCAAAGTGATATTATAATTAGGCCAAAAATAACTTCATTTTTAAAAACCACATAGTTCCGAAGGTTCGGAACATAGATTTAATAGATACATAGATTTATAAAAATAAAGCATAAAAGACAGTAGAATTCTATTTGGAAAAAATAGATTAACATAGTTATTGTAAGCTTTGCTTACAATATGTGTACCTTTTAACAAATCGAACATATACTAGGTTCTGAATTGCTATTTAACGTTGTTCTATGTTTCTTATGTGGTTATAAATTGGTCTATCTTATATTTAAAATTGGTATAATTTATGCTTTTTACCCATTTTTGAGAATTTCAATTATTTAGCTCTTAACGGATTGCTTTAAAAGTTCGGGTAGCATCTGGATTCATTGCTAAGCATTATCTATCTCACAAAATAAATATCTAAAAAACAAGCATTTTCCACCTCATAGTTGCGAAGGAATTTGGGTAAGCATGAAAACTCATAAACCAAAAAAAATCTAGGGTACCACTATTTTCTTAGAGATGATTTTATGACCGTCTATCATTTGCAGAACATAAACACCGGAAGCCAATGTATGCCTGAAGTTGAGTGCAAAATCAGTGGTTCCAGCACCTATGTTTTTTATTTCCTGATACAATAGCTTTCCTGAAATTTCATACAAACTGAAAGAAAGTTGTTTAGCCGTTTCTGCGGTTAACTGAACATGAAAACTATTGTCAGCAGTATAAAAAACGGATGTTGTATTCGATGAAAATTCGTCACAAGCGGTTTGTATAATTGTAGAATATACAGGTGCTGTATTTCCAATATCTTGTTGCTTTAACCGATAATAATTAATGCCGTTTAATGGATATAAATCGACATAGCTATAATTTTTTAACTGTGTAGAATTGGCTCCGGTTTCTATTTTTGTTACAGGACTGAAATGGATAGCATCTGAAGAACGTTCCAGTTCAAAGTAGGCCGAATTTAATTCAGAAGCTGTTGTCCAATTTATGGTTACGATGTCATCTTTGCAATTGGCAGAAAATGCAATTAATTCAACCGGCAATCCGATAAATGGCGTAACAATATCACCTAATGCATAGCCTGAAAATGCACTAAACCCATCGTATTCAAAGGTAGTGTAGTCACCATAGGTGCCGATGGTTGGCGTTACTATCTGCACTTGCGCATCCGATGTTACGGTCCATGCTCTGTCAGTAGTATTGGTGCGATAAATTTTTAAATGATTAATCACGGTGCCCGGTGTGTGATTATGCACTGTAGAATAACCCGGTATCGCATTTAAAATGGGATTGATATAATCACAATAATCTTGTAATTCCTGTGTGGTTACGTAAAATCTGATTTTATAATTTGCCGGTGATGCTGTAGACGGCGAAGCTGCAAATGTTTTTCGCATGAATAAAGGTGTGCCTGTTAAGTTTGTATTTTGAAAACCTATACCGGCACTGGCATCATCATGTAAAATGGTTTGTGCAGTGAAGGAACCGTGGTCTGTGGAACTATTATTTTTTATCCAGTAAATAATGCTGTCGATTCCATCTAAATAAAATCTGCTTTCAAATTCGCGTAGATTACAGGTATACGTTTGGTCATCCAGCACCACGCCAAACGGCGTTCTTAGAGAGAGTATCCAGCTTTGATTATTAGCGCTGTTAAAAGTGCCTGGTGTTTCGATAGCGCCTGCTACTGTGGAGGAATCCCAGTTGTTGATATTTCTGAAATCATTGGTGATTTTATTCTCAAAGGTATACGTTCTGAGTGTAGCAGCGGCAGGTGTTGCAGGAAATCCGAAGTATAAAGCATCCGTTCCGTAAATGCTGTAATCAGGATGGTTGGCATGATTCAAATCGCAGGCTCCGCAATCTGAAGATGCCGATTTATTTCCATAAGATAAGCCATGGAAAAAACCACCTGCACTACTGCGAACCTGTATGGCATCGCCGCTGTTTCTGAATTGAATGGTTGCCCAGTCTGCATTGGTATAAACGGCTGGCGTATATTGGTCATAAGATGTATTATTTGGCTTTACACAATCCGATGAAAAATATAAATTAGCGGTGGCAGAAGCGCAGCTTCCAAAGCTTTCAATTCCTAACACATACAGATAATCTTCATTGGCATCTGTAGGATCATCAGTAACGGTAATCAATGGATTTTTATCTGATGCATTGTAAAGTAAAATAATAGCACCAACCGGCACTTTTTCCCATGTACAGATATCGGAAAATTTAAGATGTCCGGGTGCAATTCCCATTTGTGTGCCATAGCCACCACCGAATATTCCACTGTTGTCATCAATAATCCATCCACGTAAATCTATCGTCGTGCCAGGTGTGCCGGTCACCACCAGTTCTACATATTCTCGTTCACCGGTACCTTGTCCAAATTCATTGATGATAATGCCTTCCGGTGTTTCATTGTCAATTATAGTGAGTGTATATCTGCTGTTGCCAAGCAATGCACCACATTGCGGATCAATATCTAACACAATTAATTCATTCGTTTCTGAAATGGCATCATCCAGTATATTCAGTGTAATAGATTTGGTGTTTGGATAAGATTCTGCCGGTGTGAAGGTTAGTATTGTTGATGTGAATGCACTATAATCTGTACCGCTTGCTGCTGTGCCAAGCAAGGCATCGCTGACAACAGCATTTACAGTAGTGGTTGGTGCTGTATTCATGGTTACATTAACAGTTACGGTGGTAGCCGATTCTGTAATGGATGCATTTGTTACATTGAATCCTATTGTACTGGCCGTTAAACAGGAATTTATATTACAGCCAACACTTCCCAGTTGATATGGTCTTACCAGCCATTCTGAATTGGAAATAGAAGTGCCTGCAGAAGCTGACCAATTTGCATTAGGTCTGTCTATCGATGTTTTCCTTATTAAGGTTTGGTCGCTGGTGGCATTGGAAACACCGGCAACAGCCCAACCTGCGCCTGGGTCAGCACCGTCGGTTCCAACAGCATCTATTAAATAAAAAGAAGCACCGACTAATTTTGCTAATCCAACAGCATCATCGCCATTCCAGTTGCAAAAGGTGGCATCGTATAAGTCGGCACCGGGCACATCTGTTACATTATTAGCAATTACAAACGTACTGCCGGAAGTTATTGTTCCCGATAAAGACAACGTATTTTCGGGCCAGGTACCACCGTTTAAAACACTCCATAGTTCATAGTTTGCCAGATTAATACTTGATGGAGTTCCATTATAAATCTCAATGTATTTTCCATTGCCGGTTAAGGGTTCTCCATACTCAGAAATAATTAATTCAGTACAAGAAGCATAGGTTGCATTTGCTGATAAGTTTATGGTGCAGGCGCTTTCATCTGCATCGTCTGAATTAATGGTAACTACTGCTGTTTTGATGCCTGGTAAACTTGCAGAGAAACGAATAATTATAGAGGTAGAATCACCAGCGGCTACAGAAGAAGATGGAGCAGAAAAAACACTGAATTCTGCGGCATTGGTTCCACTTATAACAGTAGAGTCAATAGTTAATGAGCCGGTTCCAAGATTTTTTAGTTGTATGGTAACATCGGAAGAGTTGCCTATGATATATGTACCGTAATCATAAATGAAACCGCAAGCAGAATCAATGCCTGCCGGTTGTTGCAATTGGATTTCCGAAGTTGCTCCACTGCATGGAGCGGAATGTCCGGCATTAGCAGCACCCGATGTATAAGATGTGGTGATGGTCCATTGTGAATTAGCGGTAGTGGTTCCTGCAGAAATAGTCCAATCTGTAGTAGGTGAGCAGATACTTGCTTTTCTGGTTAGTCTTTTATCTACGGTGCCATTTGCCGTGCCAGCGACAGGCCAGCCACTTCCGGGATCAGCACCATCCGTACCAACTACATCTATTAATGTCCATACGGAAGCAATATTTTTTGCCAGACCAACAGCGTCATCACCATTCCAGTTGCAAGAGCCGGTATATAGGTTTGCACCCGGCACATCGGTGGCGTTATTTGCTATTACATAGGTAACGCCGGTGGCAAGCGTTCCGGAAAGTGTAATACTTCCTTCCGGCCAACTTCCACCATTGCTGATTGTCCATATTCTGTAATCACTTAAATTAATACTGCTGCCTGTGCCATTATAGAGTTCTATGTATTTGCTATTGCCAGATGAACCTTCGCCATATTCAGAAATTAGTAAATCAGTAGTTTGTGAAAACAGCTTTCCAAAAAGACCACTAAGCAGTAAGATAAGAGTGTAAATTTTCTTCATAAGCGCTTACTTTAATCCTATTCAGAAAGAGAGCAATACCACTATAAAAATAATCATAATCAGACTTACCTGCTTATTAATTTATCAATATGGAAACGTGTATATTGCAGTATGTTTGTAACTTTGAATGAAATTTGCTGTTTACCTAATATTAAACTGAATTTCAATAAGATATGTTTAACGAAATAATTAAAAAATACGATTGGAATTCCATACAGTCTAAATTTGTTGATGTACATCAAACAGACGTTGAACGAGTTTTAACTAAAACGACACAGTCTGCATATACTATTGAAGATTTTTTGGTGTTAATTTCTCCGGCAGCAGCTCCTTTTCTGGAACAAATGATGGAATTAAGTAAGCGATTCACGTTAGAGCGTTTTGGCAAAAATATGCAGCTGTTTATTCCTATGTATCTGAGCAATGAATGTCAGAATATCTGTACATATTGTGGTTTCAGTTTTACCAATAAAATTCCACGAAAGACCTTAACAGATGCGGAAATCTTAGCAGAAATTGAAATCATAAAATCATACGGCTACG
>DAOORG010000152.1:0-6171 GCA_035389165.1 Chitinophagales bacterium | reverse complement strand
ATAGACCGTATTTCCAAGCGGTCGCAATAAAATGCCGCGTTTTATAAAATTATCGTACAATACATCACGTAAGTTATTGAAATAATTGGAGTTAGCATCCGTTTTCACATCAAACGCTACGATAGTTCCTGTTTGTCTTAAATTCTCAATTTTTGGATTGGCTTTTAAATAAGCAGATAATTCAGTTTGCCATTCTATCAAATTTTGAAGTTGGAATTCTGAAGTCTGAAGTAACTCTAAACTCGCATTTGCCGCTGCGCAAACTATCGGATTTCCGGTATAAGAATGTCCGTGAAAAAAGGTTTTCAACTTGTCTTCACTCAAAAACGCATCATAGATTTTCTGCGTGCAGGTCGTTATACCTAATGGTAAAAATCCACCGGTAATACCTTTCGACAAGCAAAATATATCCGGTTTGTGATTTAAGTAATCGCTTGCAAAGGTCTTTCCGGTTCTGCCAAAACCAGTCATCACTTCATCGGCAATACAGATTACCTGGTTTTGTTGTGCAGTTTCTATCAGTTTATCCAAATATTCGTCTTTGTACATCAGCATTCCTGCAGAACCCTGAATAAGAGGTTCAAAAATGAAAGCTGCTACTTTTTTTGTTTCTATAAGTTGCTGAAAATCAACTAAAACCTGTTCAAAATTGTCATCTGTCGGCAAATCCAGAAACGTTACGTCAAACATATAAGACTCAAACGGCTGGTTGAACACACCGCGCGCACCAACCGACATTGCACCAAATGTATCACCGTGATAGGCGTTTTTGAAGGCAATAATCGTCGTTTTCTCTATACTTTGATTATGCCAGTACTGAATGGCCATTTTCAGTGCTACTTCCACACAAGTTGAGCCATTATCTGAAAAGAACACTTTAGACTGATTTTTCGGAAGCAACTGTATCAGTTTTTCCGACAACTCAATGGCTGGCTGATGGGTAAATCCGGCGAAAATGACGTGCTCCAAGGTATCGACCTGCTTTTTTATGGCTGCTGCAATCTGCAAATTGGCGTGACCAAAGAGATTGGTCCACCAGCTGGAAACTGCATCGATATAATCATTTCCATTTTCATCGTACAGCAAAGCGCCTTTTCCATGCGTGATGGCAATGTTAGGCATTGCCGTTTGCTGCTGCGTAAACGGATGCCAGATCAGTTGATGGTCGCGCTCAGAAAGATTCATAGTCAATGGGTAAGTCGTTCGAAGATGGCGGATTGGGTAATTGCGGTAATATGGAAAGTAGTTTAGGACGAAGTTTATCTGCCTGTTGTGCGATAAATCCTTTTGACAAGATGTCAGCCTTTGGAATTTTTCCGAGCAACGTGATACCTGTATAGTTCAGGATATAATTTTCTGATTCGATATTGGCGTCTCCGTTAAAAATAATTCCGGCAACAGGTATGTTTTGTTGCTTTAATGCTTCAATGGTCAACAAAGTATGATTTATACTACCTAAATAATTCATAGATACCACTATTACAGGTAATTGAATTAACTTGATTAAATCTTTAATTAAATATTTATCTGACAATGGAACGAATAAACCACCAGCACCTTCAACTATCAAGTAATTATTTTGATTAGGTATTTTAATGTATTGTAAATCAATACTTTTATTATCTAATTTAGCTGCTAAATGCGGTGAAACCGGCTCAGAGAAGACATATTCCTCAGGATGAATAGTTTGGTGATGCATTGTGTACTCTTTAATGAAATCCGAATCGGTAAAATCCAAATCACCGGACTGAATTGGCTTCCAGTAATCCGCTTTTAAGGCTTCTACCAATACAGCCGAAACCAGCGTTTTGCCGATTCCAGTTCCTATACCTGTAACAAAAAAACCATTCATATAAACTATAACTTATTTATAATCAATCAACAAAGAAAATAACCTATCTATTTCTGCAGGCATATTATAACTATGCAAGATAATCCTCAAACGTTCTTGACCTTTCGGAACGGTCGGTGAAACTATTGCTCTTACATCCAAATTATGCTTTTGAAGGTAAACAGCCAAATCCTTACAAAGTTTATTTCCCGGTATCAAAATGCCAAAAATTGGACCTTCACCGCACACTTCAAACTTATCTTTCAGTTCCTTAGCACGTTCAATAAAGTATTTATTTAACTTAAATAAACTATCTGTCTGATTTATATTACTTTGCAAATAAAAATAGGTATGTTTCACGCACAATAAATTATGCGTTTCCAGAGCTGTACTGTATATAAAATTCTTAGAAAAGTTGATCAGGTACTCTTTCAACTTCAGGCTTCCAACAACCGCAGCACCATGACTTCCAATGGCTTTTCCAAAGGTATATATCCTGGCGAGGCACTTATCCTCTATTCCGGCTTCATTACACAAGCCGCTACCTTTGCTGCCAAAAAGTCCGGTAGCGTGCGCTTCATCTATTACCAGTTCCACCTTATATGTTGAAGCAAATTCTGCTAATTTCCTCAAATCAGCCTTATCACCTTCCATAGAAAAAAAAGATTCTGTTATGATAAAGCCAACTTCAAAGCCTTTAATTGTTTTTAATTGTACTTCTAAATCAAGATAGTCGTTATGTTTAAAAGGAATGAGTTTTGCGCCACTTAATTTCATACCCTGATAAATAGAGGCATGCACCAATTCATCGTAAAAAATGGCATCATTTGGACGAATTAAGGTAGAAATTAAGCCAACATTTGCATCAAAACCTGAATTAAAGAGTAAAGCTGCTTCTGCGTGATGTGTTTTTGCCAGTAAAGCTTCCACTTCTTCGAACAAAGCAGAATTGCCGTTCAGCAACCTGGAACCCGTTGCGCCTGATTTGTGAAATTGGTAATTCCTGTAGTCAAGTTCTACTTGCTGTCTTATAAATGCCGAGCGCGACAAACCTAAATAATCATTTGAAGATAAGTCTATTAAATTATTGGTATTCTGTAATTTACGATAAAGATTATTTTCTTTCCGTTGTTCTAAAAAGTCATTTATTCTATTTGCTGCATTCATCAGGAGTTCACTAATTCAGCCGTGTTTTCCTTTTTAAAAGCTTCACGTGGTTTTAATCCCAACAAATCAAACATGGCCATATCATCTGTAAAGCTTGGATTAGGTGTCGTCAACAACTTATCGCCAGCAAAAATAGAATTAGCACCAGCCATAAAGCATAAAGCTTGTTCAGCTACCGGCATATCCAATCTGCCTGCACTGAGGCGCACCATTGTTTTTGGCATGGTAATACGCACCGTTGCAATCATACGCACCATTTCAAATACGGAAACGCGTTTCATATCTTCCAGCGGTGTTCCTTCTACGGCAACCAGCGCATTTACAGGCACGGATTCCGGATGTTCCGGCAAGGTAGAAAGCGTGTAAATCATTCCGATTCTCGCTTCGTCACTTTCACCCATTCCAATAATACCACCGCTGCAGACGCTAATTCCGGCACTTCTTACATTTCCAATAGTATGCAGTCTCTCCTGATAGGTACGCGTCGTGATAATTTTCTCGTAATGCTCTTCCGAAGTATCCAGATTATGATTATAAGCGTATAAACCGGCTTCTTTTAACTTATGTGCCTGATCTTCGGTAAGCATACCCATGGTACAGCAAACTTCCAACCCAATTTCATTCACACCTTTCACCATATCAATAACACGATCAAAATCTTTATTGTCGCGGACTTCACGCCAGGCGGCACCCATGCAAAAGCGCGTAGAGCCACTGGCTTTAGCTTCGTTCGCTTTTTGCAACACTTCGTCCACATTCATCAGTTTATGCGCTTTCAAACCTGTATTGTAGCGCGCTGCCTGTGGACAGTATGCACAATCTTCCGAGCAGCCGCCCGTTTTAACGGATAACAATGTACACACCTGCACTTCACCAGTCTGATTATACTGACGATGAACCGTTGCCGCTTCATACATCAGTTCGAGTAATGGTTTGTTGTAAATTTCCTGTATTTCTGTAAAAGTCCAGTTATTTCTGATGCTCATTTTGATCTGTTTGTTAGGTAAATAAACTAATTTTCTTGTTCTTTTTTTGATTTTCTATCCTTAAATTTCTGTAAAGTTGGATTTTTCTTGAGATATTCCTTTCGCATTGCCTCTTCTTGAGCTCTAAAACCACCTAATTTCTCAATATCTTTCGGAGGCTCAATTGTTGCCGGTTTAACAAACGTGGTATCTAATGGTTTTACTTTAATCAAATTTGAATCAACCATTGACAATAGCTTGGAAAATTCTTCCGGATGAGATTGAAAATAGTTGAAGGTAGAATAAAACAAAGCACTGTCTGTTTTATGATGTTTTATAATATCCGGATAAAACGATTGCTTCACCAAAGCCAACGAATCCGAAGATACTTTTACCATTTTTTCATTTACATATGCTTCCATTAGCAAAATATCAGTTAAAATATTCACCATTTTTTTTTCGGAAAGTTGTTTTTTTTCATTTGCAAACTTATGTTTTTGCACACAAGAAATAAATATTACAACGGTTAGTACGTATAAAATTAATTTTGAACTATATTTATGAAAAAAATCACGCATACGATGGCAAATATTTCTGCCTTACAAGATATAACAAAAATTGCTAAAGCCAAAAATGCTGTTTTAGTAGCTGTTTCCAAAACTAAATCCGTTGAAGAAATAAAAGCGGTGTATGATGCCGGTCAGTATATATTTGGAGAAAACAAAGTTCAGGAACTGGTTTTAAAATATGAATTATTACCCAAAGATATCCAATGGCATATGGTAGGTAATCTTCAAAGCAATAAGGTGAAATATATTGCACCTTTTATAACACTCATCCATTCTGTTGACAGCCTGAAACTTGCTATAGAAATAAACAAACAGGCGTTAAAGAACAACCGAATAATTGATATCTTATTAGAGATTCACATTGCTGCAGAAACAAACAAATCTGGATTTTCAGAAGAAGAGTTGATAGACCACTTAGATATAAAAGCATTTGATGCATTAAAGAATATTCGAATTGTTGGATTAATGGCAATGGCAACCAATACAAAAAGCTTGGTGTTGATTAAAAATGAATTCAGTGGTATGAAATCCTTTTTTGATGAAATAAAATCTACTTATTTCAGTAATTCTCCTGAATTTAATGTGCTTTCTATGGGAATGAGTGGTGATTATACTATTGCGCTGGAAGAAGGCTCCACCATGATTCGGGTTGGCTCTGCTATTTTTGGCGAACGTGAGATTATAAAAAATCCGAATATTCCTATTTAAACTATTTAAAGATGGTATTTGCAATACTCATTGCTTCGATAAATGCTTCTTTATCCAATCCGTGTTCAATATTTCTTTTATCAAAATAAGCCAGTAAATTTTCAGTTGGCATATTGCCGGTAAGTTTGTCTGTAGCCATCGGACAACCTCCAAATCCTTTTATAGCACCATCAAATCTTGTGCAACCTGCATTCCATGCTGCTTCAATTTTTTCTTCCCAAGTGGCAGGCGTAGTATGAAAATGTGCTCCAAAGCCGATTTCAGGAAAATCTTCCGACAAAACAGAAAACACATCTGTAATCACCGCAGGTGTTGCAATTCCAATTGTATCAGAAATTGAAAATTTAGTAACGCCTATTTCCAATAATCTGTCTACCCAATGCTCTACTAATGCAGCATCATAGAAATCACCATAAGGGTTTCCAAATGCCATTGAAACGTAACAAACAAATGTCTGTCCTGAACATTCACAAATATTCATAATTTCTTCAACACGAAATAATGATTCTTCAATACTACAATTCGTATTCCTTTCCTGAAAAGTTTCAGAAATTGAAAATGGATAACCTATATAGGTAATTTCATCAAATTCGCTGGCAGCTTCAGCACCTCTTCTATTTCCAACAATTACAGATAATTTTGTTTCTGTATTATCTAGTTTAAGATGAGGAATAACCAGACTTGTATCTGCCATTTGTGGAATTGAAGTTGCAGAAACAAAACTGCCACAATCCAGCGTATGGAAACCAACTTTTAACAAAGCATTCAGGTACTCAATTTTCTTACTGGTTGGGATAAACTCTTTTATTCCCTGCATCGCATCACGCGGACATTCTATAATTTTTACACTTGGCATTGAATCGTGAAAATACTAAAAAGTTACAAAATAAAAAATCCCCGGTTAGTAAACCGGGGATTTTTCTATGCTTTG
>DAOORG010000151.1:0-6173 GCA_035389165.1 Chitinophagales bacterium | reverse complement strand
ATGTCTAAAAAATCTGCAATTTTAATTCTACTTTTCGCAAGTGTTTCTAAAATGTTAAGTGCCCAAACAGTCACAGTAGCCGATAAGTTAATGGAAAACAGCAAGTTAAACGCTGTAATCGTTGTTTCGTCTGTTATTTTGCTGGGCATTTTCATCTTTCTTTTCAGTTTGGAAAGAAAAATAAAGAAACTCGAGCAAGAAGTAAAAAATTAAAAAATGAGCGAGCAAGTTAAGTTTTTTCAAAACGTACAGACCTACGTAGACCAGGCAGCAGGGTTTACAAAATTTCCAAAAGGATTAATTGAGCAAATTAAAGTTTGCAATGCGGTGTACCAAATCAATTTTCCTGTAAAAATCAAAGACAAAATTCAGGTGATTGAAGCCTATCGGGTGCAACATTCTCACCATCGATTACCCACAAAAGGCGGTATACGATATAGTGAGATGGTCAACCAGGATGAAGTAATGGCACTGGCAGCGCTAATGACCTACAAGTGTGCTGTTGTTAATGTACCATTTGGTGGTGCAAAAGGCGGTATCAAAATCAATCCGAAAGAATTTACGGAAGATGAACTGGAGCGTATCACACGACGCTATACTTTTGAGCTAATAAAAAAAGGATTTATCGGACCGTCTTTAGATGTACCGGCACCCGATTATGGCACCGGTGAACGAGAAATGAGCTGGATTGCAGATACCTATATTCAGTTCAATCAACAGGAATTAAATGCACAGGCTTGTGTTACCGGAAAACCAATCGGTCAGGGTGGTGTTCATGGAAGAACGGAAGCAACCGGCAGAGGTATTTTTTATGGATTAAAACACGCTTGTTCTTTTGCTGATGATATGAAAAAAATCGGCTTATCTACGGGCATCGAAGGAAAAACAGTAATTATTCAGGGTTTTGGAAATGTTGGCTATTATGCAGCAAAAGTATTGGAAGAAAATGGTGCTATAATTGTTGGAATTGCTGAATATGAAGGTGGTTTGTATAATGCAAAAGGTATCGATGTTGATGACCTGAAAAAATATCAGAAAGAAAATAAAACGATCAGAAATTATCCGAAAGCAAAGTTCATTAAGCAAACTAACTTTCTGATGGAACATGAATGTGATATTCTGATTCCTGCAGCTTTGGAAAACCAGATTGTTAAAGAAAATGCCCCAAGAATTAAAGCTAAAATTATTGCAGAAGGTGCCAACGGACCTATTACACCTGAAGCGGAAATCATCTTAAACAAGAAAAATGTAATGATTATTCCGGATATGTACTTAAATGCCGGTGGTGTTACAGTTTCATATTTTGAATGGCTGAAAAATCTATCGCATGTTAGTTTTGGCAGATTAGATCATCGCCATCAAGATGATTCATTTAATAAGATTATCGATTTGATTGAAGGAAATACCGGAAGAAAAATATCCAAACGTGAAAAAGAAACTTTAAAAGGAGCTGATGAATTGGATATTGTTCGCTCTGGCTTAGAAGATACTATGGTGAATTCTTATGAAAACATCCGTGAAATTCTGAAACGTCATAAGAAAATGCAAGGCCTGCGAACAGCTGCTTATGTAGATGCGTTAGAAAAGATTGGTGTTACCTATTTGAAAATGGGTGTGTTCCCTTAACGGATTTTATATTGTTAATGAATATTTGAAAAAGAGATTACAGCTGTAATCTCTTTTTTTTATGCCAACGTATATTGTCTTTTTTTTTGAAAATTAATTTATAAAATACTCATATTTAGCTATTTATTGGTGTTTGCTTCGTGTTGCACTTGCAGTTATCCACATCTATGGATAGATTTCCACAATTTAGAATTTGTTATTGATTTACATTTACCTCGTTAATCTCTACTGATTAGAGTAGAGTCTGTTTGACTTAAATTTTTAAAAAATGAAAACGCTGTTTAATCTCGCACTCGTGTTGTTTTTCAGCACACAGTTATTAGCCAAATCAGATGGCATTGTCAAACCTCAGTTTCCGGGCGGAGAGCAGGCATTGGTAAAATACCTGGACAATAACCTGAAATATCCGGAAGAAGCTCAAAAACAGAAATGGCAGGGAAGTACGCTTATTGCTTTTACGGTGAATGAAGATGGCAGCATCTCGAATGTTCGTGTGCTTAAGTCATCAAAAATTATTTTAGATAACGAGGCACTTAGAATTGTGAAATCAATGCCTAAATGGGCACCGGCTGCTGTAGATGGCGCACCTAAAAAAGAAATGGTCGTATTGCCGATTACCTTTGACCTCACTAAAAAAAATATACAATACTAAAGTGTTGTAAAAACATAAGAATGAAATCTAAAGAAGAAATAGTACAAAACTGGCTGCCAAGATACACCGGTAAAAATCTGGAAGATTTTGGTGAGTTTATTTTACTGACTAATTTTTCCAGATATGTACAACTGTTTGCGGAATGGAATAATGTAGAAGTGGTTGGTGCCGACAAACCGATGCCGAATGCCACTGCAAATAATATTACGATTATCAATTTTGGAATGGGTAGTGCCCTGGCTGCTACCATGATGGATTTATTGTCTGCCATAAAACCACAGGCAGCTTTGTTTTTAGGCAAATGCGGTGGTTTGAAAAAGAAAAATGAATTAGGTGATTTCATATTGCCAATTGCTGCCATTCGTGGTGAAGGTACTTCTAATGATTATTTTCCACCGGAAGTGCCGGCATTGCCGTCTTTTGCTTTGCAAAAAGCTATTTCGACAACAATCAGAGAACATAATCAGGATTATTGGACAGGAACAGTTTACACTACAAACAGACGTGTTTGGGAACATGATGAAAAATTTAAAGAGTACCTGAGAACGATACGTGCCATGGCAATAGATATGGAAACAGCTACTTTATTTTCTGTAGCATTTGCCAATGAAATTCCGGTGGGCGCTTTATTGCTGGTGTCGGATCAGCCGATGATACCGGAAGGTGTAAAAACAGAAGAAAGTGATAAAAAAATAACGACGAATTATGTGGATTCGCATTTGCAAATCGGCATTGATTCTTTAAAACAATTAATGAATAGAAGTACTACTATCAAACATTTGAGATTCGAAGATTAGAAGGTAAAAACTAGATTTCTTTAGTCAGAATCTATAAACCTCGGATGCTAAGATTAGAGCTTACAAACCCAACAATGTAAAAACTCTAAATGTATTTTATAAAGCCATCGTTTCCGCGGTGGCTTTTTTGTTGATTAAAAAATAGCCTGCAGGCAGTAATACACAAACAAGCAAACAAATCCAAAACATGGCATCCAATGATGGGAAATGCTGATATCCGTAATACAAATGTGTAACAAATGGAAACAGCGCCATCATTACATAAACAGCTCTTCGATATTCGTTTTTAGAAAACAGCATCCACCAACAAACGCCATAGGTTATGTAATACAGTAAATGCCACCAAAATGGTTGAGTGTCTGGCTTAATGACATAATAAATATGCACGCCAATTGCTATTGCAAAAAACACAGAAAGCAATATTTTAAACACTACTTTCATTTCATTTCATTTTCAGAATTATTTTCTGCTGCGTTTCTGATGGCTTTGTTTACGGCAATACTATTGTTTAACTCAAACCCGAATAATAGAACGAGCGCATTCAAATAAATCAGCATCATGATCACAATCATAATTCCAAGTGAGCCGAATAAACGGTTAAAATTATTCAAATAAGCTGTGTAAAATCGGAAGCCAAATGTCATAAGAATAGAGAAAACCGTAGCGAAAGTGGCACCTGCAGAAAAATATCGATATCTCTTTTTTACGGATGGACCGAAATAGTAAATCAATGCAATGATATTAAAAAAACTGAGTACAATTAATAGGATTTTGACCACACGTAAAATAAATAAAGTCACCTGACTTTCTGTATGTAGCAATCTTAGTATTAAAACTAAAAATTCTTTTCCTTTAATAATTAAGAGAACGGCAATAATAATTTGTAAACTGACCAAAACTAAAATTCGGATACTTGCCAGCCTTTTCTGCCACCAGTTTCGTTCTTTAAAGGTGTGGTTCATTTTGTCAAATGTTTTCATCATAGAATTCACACCATTCGAAGCTACAAACATAGCCAGTATAAAGTTGATGGATAATACACCACCGTGCTGTATGCTGATAATATCTTTGATGGTGTGTTCCAGTACAATATAAACACCATTTGGCAGCACTACTTTCATGCCGTTCAGAATAACCAAATCAAGGTGTGGAATAGGCACGTAAGGTATCAATGAAAAGAAAAAAATGATACTCGGAAACAGAGCAAGAATAAAATAAAAAGAGATACTCGATGCACGGATAGATAAATCGTCGTTCTTAATTTCTTCTCTGAATTTCTGAACCACATCGTACACCGGAATGCCTTCAAAACCAGGTAATGTCATGTGTTTCATCCTGTCCTGAAATCGTTCCGAACGAACTAAGCGTTTATATTTTTCTGTCTTATCCTGAATTGACATGTATTAGTCGTGAGTCTTGAATAATAAGTCGTAAGTATAAATTTTCCAACAACCTTAAGCTAATAGCATTTATCTTAAATCTTGTGTGCTACTTTAACCGTTTTGTCTTTCGCTTTTTTTTCTTCTTTTATTTTTTTTAATTCTTCTGTAAAAAAAGGTTTTAGATGTTCCAGCACAATTTCCGGAATATGACACCTGCGCAATGAATCTTTCTTTACATAAACAAAAGTAGTATCGCTGCTGGTGAGCAGTTGTCCTTGCTGGTTATAAATTTCGCTGGTAAATATAATTTTCTTATCAGGCCATTCTTTAATGATGGTTTTAATATCCATCAATTCATCATAGCGTGCCGGTCTGAAATATTTGATGTTCATTTCCACCACAGGCATCGCATAGCCAAGCTCTTCTAGTTTTTTATAGGAAAAATCATGTTTACGCATGGCTTCCGTTCTGCCTATTTCAAAAAATTTGGCATAATGGCCATGATATACAATACCCAACGGATCACAATCGTGATAGCGAACGCGTAGTTGTATGGTTTCTTCAAACATCGATTAATGAATATTTCGTTCGTTTAATGCTTTTTGATATTTTCTTGCATTTTCCAGATGCTGTTCCCAGCTTTCCGCAAAATTTGAATATCCTGAAAAATCTTCTCTTGCACAAAAATACAGATAATTATGTTCTTCCGCATTTAATGTTTCATCAATGCTTTTTAGCTCAGGCAAGCAAATTGGTCCTGGTGGCAATCCTTTATTAATATACGTGTTATAAGGCGACTGTATCTTTAAATCAGCGTGCAAAACACGTCTGCTGATACCCAGTTTTTTCAATGCGTGTAAGACGGTCGGATCTGCCTGTAATGGCATGCCAATTTTTAACCGATTCAAATAAACACCGGAAATTATAGGATATTCATCATATTTCGTTGATTCTTTTTGTACGATAGAAGCCAATATAATGACTTCGGTAGGTGTTAGGCCAATTGCCTGCGCTTTTGCCTTTCTTTTTTCTGTCCAGAATTTATTGTATTCTTTCAGCATTCTGCTTATAAATTCTCTGGAAGAGGTGTTCCAGTAAAACTCGTAGGTATTGGCTAAAAAAATAGTTGGAAAATTATCTTCTGTCAATTGTAAGGAATCCAAAAATTGTTGGTTGTTGAACTCCGTAAGTAGTTCTGTCTCCGTTGCTTCAATTTGTGCCGCTATTCGCTTCGCCAGCTGTTCTTTGTTTTGTATATTATTAAAGGTGATTTTAACCGGATCCTGTGCGCCGGCTCTCAGTTTTCTAACCAGTTGTAAATTGCCGGTATTGTTATCTATAAGATACCTGCCAGGTTTTATACTTTCCTCGTATTTCAGTTTGCTGCTTACTAATTTAAAAGATTCCATATCTTTTATAATATGCTGTTCTTTTAAAGATTTTAGCACTTTAGAATAGGAATCACCTGTATGAATATAGAAAACATGCTCTTTTTTTGACGAGTGATTATCAATGTTGTCTGCAAAAAGGAGTTTAAAGAAGAAAATAAAGCCGAAAAAAGCTATAATCAGGAGAATCAGGATAAAATAAGTGATTTTTTTTTTCATTTTTAACAATTACTAAGCTGTTGATTATTATACAATAAGGATATGGAAAAAAAATTGAAAAAAAAACAAAAAAAAGTTAAACAACTAGTTGTAGAATACAAAAAGTTGT
>DAOORG010000150.1:0-6181 GCA_035389165.1 Chitinophagales bacterium | reverse complement strand
CTTGAAAACCGTTGACTGTTACAGGTCCGGGGGTTCGAATCCCTCTCTCTCTGCAGGAATGGAATTTAATGCGTTGATTTTCAACAAATTAAATTCCATTTTTTTATTAAGGTAAATATAGTCCAAACAATTTACTTTTTCTTATTCAATTCTGGTTTTAGATTTATATTAAAATAATTAAAAATATTTAATTTGATTTTCTTGAAAGCTTTATAAGCTTACTATTACTACAATTGTTTTTTCTTATGAAATTTTAATTTTTGTGATAATTAAATAAAATCATAAGCTAGTTTTAATTAGAGACCATTCTAGTATAATTTTTTTCCATTAATCATTACTTGCTTATTACTATTCATGTCTGTTATATCATGTTTAAACCTACATGCTTTGTAGTAAATATTGTTACATGGTTTTCATAGTTTAATCTATTTATTCAGTATAATATATTACATAATTTTGGTTCATAGAAATTAAACCTTTGAGTTAGAATTTGATGCGCTAGTACCAGTTCTGCTCATAAAACATAAAAACCCAAATTATGCGTAAATTATTACTCAGCTTAATGCTATTGTATATAGCAAAGTTATTAATCCAGCACTAAATCGTATACGAACTTAGCGTCCTCTTGTTTACTGTAGATTTGAATCAAATAGAATATTGCAAAAATGAAAAGATACGAAGAAGATTTTAAATCCAAATTAGTAGGGTTAGACTTTGACACTATTGAAAATAGTCCGCATTCAATATTCGGATTATCAAAAGAATTAAAGTTGATTTATTTTAATAATGCATGGCTTCAATTTTCAAAAACAGTTGATGACAAATCCTGTATTTCAGTTAATTATCCTTTAGGAACTTCAGTCGAAAATGCTATGACTGGTACTTTGAAAGACTTTTATATTTTCAATTATAAAAAGGTACTAAATGAATCTAAAGTTTGGACACATGAATATGAGTGTTCATCTGCAGGTGTTTATCGTTTATTTTATCAGGAAGTTTTTCCATTAAAAAATGGAGAAGGAATAATCGTTGTTAATAGCATTAGAACTGAAAAAAACATACAGGATGTTAATGCGCTGGAATTAACTAATCTTAAACTTGAATATACTGATTTGAATGGTATGATTACTCAGTGTTCTAATTGTAGAAAAATACAACGTATTCATGAGAAAGAAATCTGGGATTGGGTGCCAATTTTTTTAGCTGAAACACACGAGCATATAAGCCATTCTATTTGTCCTATTTGTTATGATTACTATTGGAGTAAAAAATAAAAATCTACGTCAATTTATATCTGTCTATTTTAATAGGTTGAAAAATAATTCTATTAAAATTATAAAATACATTTTTCGTATAAAAATGGTTAATACTGCTACTTTAATAATATAAAGTTTTATATCACATTAATTCACCTTCTTCTGCAACTGAAGGATTATATTGTTCCTGACTTTTGTTGAAACCAACTGGTTTTGATATTCCGGAAATAGAGCGAATAAGTCCACTCATCATCTTTTGAACTTCATGCGTATTATCCAGTAATTCATCTGTATTACTGTATTTAAGGTCTTTTGTTAAAATTAGCAAATAATAAACAGTATTTAATGCAGATTGAGCATCATTGTATAGATTGATTTTTTCCTGTTTATTTCTCTTTTGAAAACCTTCTGATATAGAAATTGCTACGGCACTGGATGAGCGCTTTAACTGATCTGCCAAAGTAAATTGCTCACTTGTAGCCATACTGTCACAGATTTTATAAACGTTCAAAACCAGTTGGTGTGCTTTCTTCCAAACGTTTAAATCGAGAAATGTTTGTATTTTGTCGTCCATAACAGTCAATTCGTTAAACAATTTAACCAAATTATTTAACAAATGCAGTATTATTCTAATCTATTACCACGCCAGGTAGATTTTTGTTCAAAATTACCAGCCTCTGAAATTTCAAATGTTTTAGACTTTTCATCAGAAAGAAGAGCAGCAATAACTGAAGCCAATTGTACTTCATCTTCATTCACCATCTCAGGGTGGAAATAATTGTCGACAAACTTAGTATCGAAATTTCCTGTGGTAAAAGCTGGGTGATTCAATACAAAGGTTCCAAACGGTAAAGTGGTTTTTACACCAACAATTTTATAGTCTGAAATTGCTTTCTTTAGTTTTTCAATGGCATCTTGTCTGTTTACGCCATGTGCGACTAATTTAGCAATCATCGGGTCGTAATAAATAGGAATTTCCATGCCTTCATCAAAACCATCATCAACACGCACGCCTTCACCTGTAGGAATTTTATACACTTCCAGTGATCCGATATCCGGTAAAAAATTATTAGATGGATCTTCTGCATAAACGCGCAATTCAATAGCATGTCCGTTTATCTTCAACTCGTCTTGACTGAATGAAATTTTTTCTCCGCGTGCTATATTAATTTGCTCTTTCACCAAATCAACACCTGTAATCATTTCAGTAACCGGATGTTCCACTTGTAAACGTGTATTCATTTCTAAGAAATAGAATTCCAGATTTGCATTCACTATAAATTCTACCGTGCCTGCACCTAAATAATTCACAGATTTTGCTACTTGAACGGCAGCTTCTCCCATTTGTTTGCGTAATGCAGGCGTTAAGACAGCACTTGGTGCTTCTTCTACTACTTTTTGATGACGACGCTGCACAGAACAATCTCGTTCAAATAAGTATACAATATTTCCATGTGTGTCGCCCAAAACCTGAATTTCTATATGTCTGGGTGATGTCACAAATTTTTCAATAAATACGCTTCCGTCACCAAAAGCTGAAGTGGCTTCAGAAACAGCCAGTTGCATTTGCTCTTCAAATTCAGCTTCATTATTTACTATACGCATACCTTTACCACCGCCACCGGCACTGGCTTTAATAAGTATTGGAAAACCGATCTCTGCGGCTAATCGTTTTGCTTCCTGAATATCTGTTATTGGTTGGTCGGTGCCAGGCACTAAAGGGACATTGAATTTAGAGACAGCTTGTTTTGCTGCCAGTTTGCTGCCCATTGTTTCTATTGCTTCCACACTTGGTCCAATAAAGATGATGCCATTCTCCTGACATGCTTTTGCAAAATGAGCATTCTCGCTCAAAAATCCATAACCTGGATGCACACCATCTACTTGCAGTTGTTTGCAAACATTTATAATTGTATCAATTTTAAGATAAGATTCTTTGGATGCTGCCGGACCCACACAAACAGCTTCGTCGGCATACCGCACATGCGGAGAATTTCTGTCTGCTTCGGAATAAATGGCAACAGTAGAAATACCCATTTGTCTGCAGGTGCGCATCACACGTAAAGCAATTTCACCTCGATTCGCTATTAAGATTTTTTTCATCCTTGCAAAAATAAGTAAATTAAGTGAAATGGAGAATGTTCCTATCGTTATCGAAAGCGCTTTGAAGGCAAAGAAATTGAAATTTAGAATCAGTTAAACGAAAATGGCTTTTATTACTATAAAACACGCACAATTTTTAAAAATCTTTGTGTGTAATATGCTTCAGAAAGATTAGAAATAGTTACGCCATTAGCCTTGCCGGACGAACCGTGAATAAATGAAATATTCCCATTTTTGTTTTCCAGAATAATACCAACATGTCCGCCAATTCGTTGTTTAGCGTCTGTTCCGGTAAAAATAATAACATCACCTTTTTGTGCCTCTGATTTATCTATCGTTTTTCCAAAATTCATGTAATCTTTTGAAGAACGCGGTACTTTTATTTTATAGTGTCCGAATACATAATATAAAAATCCGGAACAATCTAAACCGCCTTTCGCTGGGTCAGCAGATGCATATTTGTAGGGAGTTCCTAATTGTTGTTTAGCAAACCAGATTAATCCGTCAATATCTGTTTTTCCGGTATAAGTTGCAGTTGTTTCTATGTCAAAAGGAACCGGCTTTTTGTAAACAGAATCTCGGGTCGTTTTTATAACAGTTGTCTTTGGTTTCGACGAGCTTTTCTTTTTTTTATTTTTTGCGACAACAGCATTACCTGAAAATAATAGAACGATTACAAGTAGTGTAGTTTTCAATGTTGTAATATTTATCAGGTGCATACGAATATCTTTTAATGCATATCTTATAACTTCTGCCAAAATAACTTATTTTTGTTGTATGTCTGCGTATCAATATACACAAAACGGTTATTTCCTTTCAACAGATAAAACTTTACTGCAAATTGCCATTATTCACCGGTTTTTAGCAGATAAATCTTATTGGGCAAAAGATGTACCAAAAAATATTGTAGAGAAAAGCATCAATGGATCTTTATGTTTTGGTATTTACTGGAAGGACCAGCAGGTTGCATTTGCCAGAGTAATTTCTGATTTTGCCACCTTTGCCTATTTGTGTGATGTGTTTGTACTGGAAGAACACCGTGGAAAAGGCTTGTCAAAATGGCTGATGGAGAAAATAATGCAACATCCGGATTTACAACAGTTGCGCAGGTTTACTTTAGGTACCAAAGATGCACATGAGTTATACAGAAAATTTGGTTTCAGAGAACCTGATAATGCCTGTAACAATATGGAAATCAGAATCGCAGATATTTATACGAAAATGAAACAGGAAAATGCTGAGTAATATTTTGAAACTGGTAAAAAAAGAAGTGATGTTGGAATGGCGTCAGAAAACGGCGCTCGGCACTATTTTTATTTATGTATTAGGTACAACTTTCTTGATTTATTTAATTTTTCAGGGAAATATTACTATTCCCACCTGGATTGCTTTGTTTTGGATTATAGCATTGTTTACTACTGTAAATGCGGTTTCCAAGTCTTTTATAAAAGATGCAAATGAACAATTCTATTACCTGCGTTCTGTGGCAACACCGTTGGAAATTATTTTTTCAAAAATCATTTACAATGCATTATTGATAAGCGTCCTTGCATTGGTTATATATGCAGTTATGATCTTGTTTTTTAATGAAAACATTTCAGATAAAGGCTTGTTTTTACTGACAATAATACTTGGCTCTATTGGATTCTCGAACTTGTTTACATTGCTTTCTGCTATTACAGCAAGAACTCAAAATTTTGTCTTACTCGCAATTTTGGGATTTCCGATAATCTTGCCATTACTGTTGCTGATTGTAAAAATGAGTGAGCTTTCTAATTTTGCAATTCAGGATAAAGATATTTATATGAATCTTGGAGCAATCGGCTTGCTGGATGTGATAACACTCATACTTTCAGTCGTTTTGTTTCCGTATATTTGGCGCGATTAAATCCTCTAATTCCTTAATAGGAGAATAGAGATAGATATTATTTTTTAATCTTTTTAAAAATCCCTTTTGGGATGTCGTTTATGAAAAACTGGTGGAAATATCTTTGTATACTTTTATTGTTTTATACAGTAATTATGGGTTTTAAAGGTTCTATTCCTGAATTAAATATTCTGGAAGAATCGATTCGAAATCTGTATTTCCATGTGCCGATGTGGTTTGCCATGATGACGCTGATGTTGGTTTCTGTTGTTTATAGTATCCGGTATTTAAGTAAACAAAAAATCGAAGATGATATTAAAGCAGCTGCCTTTGCAAAAGTCGGTTTTCTATTTGGCTTTTTAGGCATTCTTACAGGCGCAGTCTGGGCACGTGCCACTTGGGGAGCCTGGTGGGTTTTTCAGGAAGTAAAACTAAACGGTGCAGCAGCAGCGCTATTAGTGTATGCAGCGTATTTCATTTTACGTGGTTCATTTGATGATGAAGAAAAAAAAGCTCGATTTTCGGCGGTATATTCCATCTTTGCATTTGTCATGTTTATGGTATTGATTAATGTTATTCCACGAATCAGTAATTCATCATTACATCCCGGAAACGGTGGAAATCCCGGATTTAACAGCTACGATTTAGACAGCAACTTGCGGTTAGTATTTTATCCGGCAGTTTTAGGTTGGATTTTGTTGTCTGTTTGGATAGCAACATTGCTTATCAGAGTTGAAAAAATATTCAGAAAAAAACACGGATTAGATTTAGAAGAAAGTTTAATTTTACCGGTAATAAATTCTTCAAAAAATAACAAAGTTGAAAATACAGACTATATAGATTTTGAAGAAATAAAATAAAACATCTCACTACTCAAATCTCATTACTCAATACTAACGAATTAACATCTTTTATAAAAATTTTTTACGCCATGTCTAAAAAATCTGCAATTTTA
>DAOORG010000149.1:0-6212 GCA_035389165.1 Chitinophagales bacterium | reverse complement strand
TTCCATTTTAGTTTACTTTCTAAAGCATCAATGTCGTTTGGTGGAACCGCCTGTGTGTGCCAATGCATCATAAAAGGAATTCCTTTTGCATCAAAAAAACGTGTTCCAGGAATGCGTAAATCGTATATCATTTGATCGCTCCAACCGTGATAAGCACCGCCAATTTTAATAATTTTTGATTTGCCGGTTTTTATACGCGCCAAACGCAAGGCACCCATGACTGCTTCTGTTCCGGAACCTAACATTCGGAAGCGTTCCACAGATGGAATATTCTTGCAAATCAACTCTGCTAATTTAAATTCATATTCGTGCAGCAAACCTGTTGACGGACCACACTCGTTGATTAATTCAATCGCTTTTTCTCTAACCGAAGCATAGTTGCTGCCTAATACCGTTGGTCCGCCAGCTTGTAAAAAGTCTATGTATTTATTGCCGTCTGCATCATATAGATATGCACCGTCTGCTTTTGTAAATGCCAATGGAAAAGGATAATTAAATGCCAGATTATGTTGCACACCACCTGGAATATATTGCTGAGCATTTTCATAAATAGCTCTCGATTTAGTGCATTTTGTTTTATAATAATCCAGATAGTTTTCCATTGCTTTTGGTTCGAGGTGTTGCAATGGCAAAGAAACCAAATGGTCTAATTTTTTATAAATTGGTTTTATATCATGGTATTGGCTGATGGAAAATCCTGATGGGTTCATTTTTTTTTAATTTTGTTTATCTTTATAAAGTTGCCTTACAAAGTTGCAGTATAAATAAACCTGATTTTTTGATAATAATCAAATAAAAAATTGAGCACGAACGAATATCCAACTTTTATAAATTTCCTGAAGCAATTTGGTGAACTGCCGGATATTGTCGTTGCAGCTATTGACACCAAGGTGCAACGAATGGAATTGCCCAAAAAGCATATTTTACTTAAAAAAGGAAAAGTCTGTAATTTCTTATATTTCATTGAAAAAGGACTTGCACGCAATTTTTTTGAGGAAGATAACAAAGAACTAACGAACGATATCATACTTGAAGGCGAGATACTCGTGTCTTTCTCCAGTTTTATTTCCAGAAAGCCATCTTTAGAAACGATTGAGTTGTTAGAAGATGGTGTTTTATGTGCAATTCATTATGATAACTTACAAAACTTATATCAGCAATTTCCGATAATGGAACGCACTGGCAGAATGATAGCAGAACATCATTACAATTCATTGGCGATGAAAAGCTATCGATTAAAATTCAGTAATTCATCAGAGCGGTATCAATATTTATTCGAAAATAAAATTGAGATTGTAAAACGGGTTCCAATTGGTATTATCGCATCCTATTTGGGTATGAGTATTGAAACATTGAGTAGAATTCGTGGAAAATAATAAATTGTTGCTGTGTACGGAAAAATTAAAATTTTCATTCTTTTCTCTTTACTTACACTTGTAATATTGCTCCTTCTTGGCAAACTTTTATTTATGCCTACGTTTATACAGCCTTTAAAAAATCAAGGTTTCATAAAATCAGACTCTTTAATAATTGATGCTAAAAAAAGAGATTTTTATTTATATCATCCCAATAATTCCTCTGTTCCTGACAAACTTATTCTTGCATTTCATCCTGCAACAGAAAACGGTAATTATATGAGAATGATTAGCGGCTACACTTTAGACAGTATCGCTGATGCAGAAAATATATTTATATGCTATCCCAATGCATACTATGGATATTGGAACGATAAATTATCAGAAGTTATTACCAAGGCTTCCACAGAAAACGTGGATGAAGTTTCTTTTGTAAGAGGAATTATTCATTCTATAGAAACCAACTATAACACCAAATTGAAAAACATTTACTTGCTCGGCCTTTCTCAGGGTGGAGCAATGGTTTATAGATTATGTCTGGAGATTCCTGATGAAATAACGGCTGCCACAGTCGTTGCGGCAAATTTATCAGTTAAAAAAACACTGGATATGGATTCAGTAAAAAAGCCTGTTTCCATGCTGATTATAAATGGTGTTAAAGATCCCATTTGTCCATATTCAGGCGGCGAGATTAACATCCTCCATCTGATAAAACGAGGCTATGTTTACAGCGCAAAAACAACCGTATCTTATTGGGCAAATTGTGCAGGATACAATTCTCCAACATCAACAGATAGTTTAGTAAACGAGGAAAACGAAAAAATTGCTTCTGTTATCAATTACGAGGAAAAAGGTAAAAAAAATATTTGCCTGTATAGTGTTATGGAAGGCGGACACACATTGCCTCATCCTGCAGTAAACAGTCCAAAAGTTTTTGGAAAAACAGTTCATGATTTTAATGGAACGTTACTTTCGTGGCAATTTTTTAAGAAAAACACCTTGTTAACGGAAAATTGAGCAATACTGATTAAACCAATCGTTTTTTTATCAGTCTAAATAGTACATGAAATTGACAGACGAGGAAATTTTACTGCAATTTAAAGAGCCTGCTTCAAAAGAAAAGGCATTTCGAAACCTGCTGAATGCTTATCAGGAACGTTTGTATTATCATGTGCGTCGATATGTACACAATCATGAAGATGCGAATGACATTTTGCAAAATACCTGTATCAAAGTTTGGAATGCCATCGATAATTTTCGCGGTGAATCCGGTTTATATACCTGGCTTTACCGTATCGCAGGCAACGAAGCGATTACCTTCCTCAATAAAAATAAAAAAAGAAATGAAGTGGATATTGAGCAAACCACTGCAAATTATCGCAGTGCTGCAGATACTATTGATGGCGATGAAATGACGCTGAAGCTGGAACACGCTATTGCAACATTGCCTGATAAGCAGAAACAAGTTTTCATTATGCGATATTATGACGAATTGCCGTATGAGAAAATAGCTGAAATTTCGGAAACATCCGTTGGTGCACTAAAAGCATCGTATCATCATGCAGTAAAGAAAATTGAAGAACTATTGATTGCTTAACCCTAAATCCCTAAAGGGACTTTTAAAAATGAGATTAAACCTTTTGAAAAAACAAGCGTCTAATTAAAAATGAACAATAACACCGACATACTAAATGAATTGAAAGAGATTTCGCCGATTCTTTTACACCTGAAAGAAAATGAGCAACCTTTGATTATTCCTGTTGGCTATTTTGAGCAGTTGGCAGACAATTGTATGGCAGAAATAAATACAACATCGGGTTTATTGGCTTCTGTTAAAAAAGAAAATATAAAAGTGCCTGCTAATTATTTTGATACGTTTGGCGATACCATTCTTGCTAAAATAAAAGAACAAGAACACACTATAAGCACCGGAAAAATTATTGAGTTGCCTGCGCAGGAAACTAAAATTTTCCAGTTGTTTAAAAAAGTTGCCTTTGCCGCTGCAGTTGTTGGTGCCGTTTTTCTGGTCAAAGAAGTACAACAACCTGCTGTTTTGGAAAATAATTGTGAAGATGGTATTGCCTGTTTAACGCAGGAAGAAATATATCAGTATATGAATGCCAACAGCCACGAATTTGACGTACAGCAAATTCAGGAAACGGTTGAACCTACTTTGGATACCATAACTGTAGATTATACGATAGAAAAGCAAGATGCCACTCAATATATTGAAGAAAACAAATTGATTTTAGAGTTTGATGAAAGCTCGACCGATATTTTTTAATCCTTTTGAAAATTAAACATTATGAAAACAATACTTACTTTTTTTGCCAGCATGTTCTTACTGATGAACAGTATGATTGCCCAGCCACCACCGCCAGATGGTCCAGGAAACGAGAAAATTGAAGCTTTGAAAATCGGCTTCATCACCAAACGATTAAGCTTAACACCTGAAGAATCCCAGAAATTCTGGCCAGTGTATAACCAATATGAAGCGGAAAAAAAACAAATCCGTCAGTCTACATTAGGCACTTTGAAAGAGATGAAAGAGGATGGTGATTTTACAAATGCGGAAGCAGAACAAGCCATTGCTAAACACATCGAGTTTAAGGCAAAAGATTTGGATTTAACCAAAAAATATGTGGTGGAATTCAGAAAAATATTACCGGCAACAAAAGTGGCAAAATTAGTTACAGCAGAAGAGCATTTCAAAAAAATGCTGATGAAACAAGCGCAGCAAGGCGGTCCGAAACCGAACGGACAAAGTGGAAAACCGTGGAAAGGAAAATAGGATTTGTGATTATAGAATTGAGATATGAGATTAAAAATACGAAAGCCGGACAAATTTTGTCCGGCTTTCTTTTTATTTTCTGCGCAATCTTTAAATCCGTTTAATCAGCGATCTTAATTCGCTACTTCACTTAAAAACTTCAAACGCACTAATTGTATTTCGCGCAGTTCAATGTCTTCTTCTTTCAGTTTTTTGTAGGCCACATCCACGTTATCGCTTTCTGCCTGCATGAAGTAGTCGTATATTTCTTCCTGAATATCTTCGTCCACTGCATCTTCCAGATAATAATTAATGTTGACCTTGGTGCCTGAGTTCACTATCGTATCCAGCTCTGTAATCAGGTCTTCCATATTCAATCCATACGAACTGGCAATATGTTCCAACGGCATTTTCTTGTCGATGGATTTAATGATATTCACTTTTACATTAGAATTTTTATCTGCAATTTTGATGATGGAAAAATCTGCAGAGCGTTCGATATTATTTTCCTCCACATACTTCTTTATTGCTTTCAAAAACGGCTCACCAAATTTTTGTGCTTTCGCCGTATTCACGCCATGCATTTTGGCTAGTTCTTCCTTATCAAAAGGGAAAAACGTGGCCATCTCTTCTAATGATTGCTCCGAGAAAATAGCATAGGGTGGTAATTTTAATCGCGCACCTTCCGTTTTACGGATGCCTGTTAAAATAGACATCAACGCAGGCTCCAGCACACTGCCGGATTTTCCGTTCAATGTCACTTCTTCATCGTCTTCGCCATCTTCAAATTTATGGTTCAACACAATTTTTGAGGAAACCGGTTTTTTTATAAATTTTTTACCTTCTTCTGTCAGTTTCAGCACACCGTATTGCTCAATATCTTTTTCTATCAAATTCAATAAAATTGCTTTGCGCACTACCGAATTCCAGAACACCATATCGTGGTCTGCACCTTTGCCAAAAATTTTAATCTTATCTAAATTATTTGCAGTGATATCTGCTGATTTTCTACCAATCAGAATATTAATAACATTGGGAATATTGACACGTTCATTGGTATCTGCCACTACCTGCAATGATAATTTTATTTCTTCTTTGGCTTCCAGCTGTTCTTTCGGATGCAGGCAATTATCGCACTTGCCGCAGTCTTTCATTTCTTCACCAAAATAATGCAACACAAATTTCTTACGGCATTCTGCACTTTCGCAATACGCTTCCACTTCGCTCAACTGCATCACGGCGATTTCTTTTTCTGCTACAGATTTCTCTTTATTGGAAAGAATGAATTTTTCAAACTTATGAATTTCTTTTGGTGAGAAATAGGCGATGCAAATGCCTTCCAGTCCGTCGCGACCTGCGCGTCCCGTTTCCTGATAATAATTTTCCAGCGATTTCGGAATATCAAAATGAATGACGAAACGCACATCCGGTTTGTCGATACCCATTCCAAAAGCAATCGTAGCCACAATTACATCCACATCTTCCATCAAAAACTGATCCTGACGTTCACTACGTACCGATGCATCCAAACCAGCATGATAAGCTGCCGCATTGATACCGTTTACCTGCAATACTTCTGCTAATTCTTCTGTAGAATTTCTGCTAAGGCAATAGATGATGCCGGATTTATTACCGCCTTTCTTTATAAATTTTATAATGTCTTTTATCGCATCTTGCTTACTTGGTTTCGGTCGTATTTCATAATATAAATTATCACGAAGGAAAGAAGAAATAAAAATTTCCGGTTCTTTCATGCCTAATGTTTTCACTATGTCAGACTGCACTTTTGGTGTTGCAGTTGCGGTTAATGCTACAATCGGAATATTGTCTTCAATTTCATTCAGCATGCCTTTTATCTTACGGTATTCCGGTCTGAAATCGTGGCCCCATTCTGAAATGCAATGTGCCTCATCAACAGCAACAAATGAAATTTTGATTGTTTTTAAAAAGTCGATATTTTCCTGTTTCACCAGCGATTCCGGTGCCACATACAACAACTTACATTTTCTGTTGGTAATGTCTTTTTTTACCTGAGTAATTTGCGCCTTATTCATTTGCGAATTAATAAAGTGCGCAATATTATCCGT
>DAOORG010000148.1:0-6309 GCA_035389165.1 Chitinophagales bacterium | reverse complement strand
GTAACTTTTATTTCGTTTAGTAACTAAGCTTCTTAGTTTGTATTAACTGATTTTTAAAGATATGGCTGCAGCGAAAATAAAAATATTACTTTTAAACTCTCCTGTTTTAGCAGTCATAGAACCATGGTTTGATGCTCCAGAATTTGTAAGAACGTCTCTTGCTGTATTGGCTGGTTATTTAAGAAAATACACAGATTATGAAATTTGTTGTTTAGATGCAAAGTTTGAAAAGTTAACTATGCAACAAACTGTTGCAAAAGTAATAGAAATAAATCCTGATTATATTGGCTTTACTGCATTTACTAATGAAATTAAACCATCTGCATATCTTGCAGGTTTGATAAAAAAAGAACTACCAAACGTTGTTACCATTATTGGCGGCGCACATATTACTGCAATTCCTGAATCTACTTTAAAAGAATTTCCAACTTTTGATTTTGGCATATTTGGAGAAGGTGAAATTACTTTAAAAGAATTAATAGATGCACTGGTCAATAATGAAACATTAAATAGAATTGATGGAGTAGTTTTTAGACAAAATAACCTAATCGTTAAAAATAAAGAAAGGAATCGAATTTTAGAACAGGATACGCTTCCAATGCCAGCTTGGGATTTATTACCACCCGCTAAAGAATATTATATTCAAACAGTTAGAGGTTGTCCATTTGCATGCGTATTTTGCCTAAATCATAATGGAAAAATTGCTCGTAAACGAAATGCAGAAATTACAGTTGAAGAAATGGAATGGCTCATTGATTATGTAAAACCAGAAAGAATTTCTTTTGGCGATGAACTTTTTAGTATTGATATGAAAAGAACTGAAGAACTTTTAGACCTAATGATTGAAAGAAAAATAGGTGAACGTGTCAGTTGGGATATTCAAACACATGTTGGCTATGTAAATGATGTCTTATTTGAAAAGATGAAGAAGGCAAATATAGCGAAATGCGAAATGGGCGTAGAAGCCGGAGATCCAATTGCGCTAAAAAAAATGGGAAAAGGAACCAATATGGAAATGATTATGAAAGCTTTTAAAAGTGCTAAAAAATACAATATTCCTACTGGTTCATTTTTATTATTGGGTCAACCTAATGAAACACATCAATCAATTTGGAACACATTAAAAGTTGGAATTAAAATCAATCCGACTGAACCAATTATTGGCACCATGGTGCCTTATCCAGGCACAGAAGTAGCAAAAATGGCTGCTTTAGGCGAAGCTGGTTATAAACTAATTACAACAAATTGGGATGAATATAGAAAACAACTCAACGGTTCATTAGAATTTACTAATATTTCTAGAAGAGCACTTGAATTTTATCAGGCATTTGGTTACATAATAATCTTTATTGCAAATTTCAGATTTTTGGATTTTATTAAGTTTTTTATTAAATATATTGGTGGCGCAGTACAATTGGTAAAAAAAATATTTTCTGGCAAAAAAGGAACAGAAGAAATGATGAATATTCCAGATGATTATGATACAATTATTAATAGTCCTGAAAATATTAGTTTGGAAGAAATTATTGATGCAAGGACATATTGGAAAAAAGTACAAGCCGATGAGATTAAAAGAACTAAACAATTAAGTCCTAATCTTTTAGAAGAACAACTTCCTGTAATGTAATATTTGACAGACAATAACTATATGTTTATATTCAACAATCTTAAAGCACCTTTTACTTTCATTTTGAATTCATGTGGCGTAGCAGTTTTCTTCAAACTGTTCCAAATATATTTTGGTCTAAAATAAAAACGCTTATACGATTCGCGTTGTAAATCTATCAGTTCTTTTTCAGTCATAAATTCTGTCCAATGTTCCACTTTGAATTTATAATTTAATGGATCTAACGAAAACCTTTCCCATTTTCCTTCTTCTGCAAAACCTAATTTCAATGCATCTTTATGCACTTGTGTGTGTGGATACAAACTCAAAATATTGAACTGAGCATAATCAGGATTTAATTTGATTAAAAAATCCACATTTTCTCTGATATCTTCCGGTGATTTTTCGTGCGGCAAACCAATCATATAATTAGCAATCGTTTTAATTTCTAATTCTTTACACCATTCAAAAACACGTTGTACTTGTGCAATATTTGTACCTTTCTTCAGTGTTTTCATACCGATATCAGAACCAGTTTCCACACCGAAAGAAATCATACGCAAACCTACCTTTTTTGCATACACTAATGATTCTTTTGTAACACCATTTACTCGACCTCGAAAATCCCAAACAATTTGTATATTTCGCTGTTCTAATGCAATACAAAAATCAATAATTTTTTGCGATGTGATGTTGAATAAATCATCATAAAAATGAAATTCTTTATATCCTAAATCAATGCATTCCTGAATTTCATCCATAACCAAATCTAAATTTCGTTGACGGTATGTTTTATAAGGCACATCGCAAAACGTACATTTATATGGACAACCACGTGTAGTTATCATTGTTGCCAATTTACCAGTTAAGCCAACTATGCTACTATAATTAATATGTTTAATATAATTTCTGTCAGGAGAAGGTATATCATCTACATTATCAACATACGCAGGCGGGACATTCATATGTGCTAAAAAGCGTCGGTCTCTAAATTCTTCAGTAACAAAACGCATTATAGAAGTTTTAGTGTATACACCTAAAATTTGTGTATAATCATTTTTATTTACAATACAATTTATCAATTCTGCAAATGCATACTCGCCTTCACCAACTACAATAGTATCAAATTGTTGTAACTGTGAAGCTTCATAAGCAAAAGCAGTTGGATGATGACCACCTAAGCACAAATGTGCATATGGAACAACTTTTCTAACAACATTTGCTGTCAATACCACATCAATCATAGAAATTGTGAAACTTGTAATGCCGACAATATCTGGTTGTAATTCTTTTATTTTTAATTCTAATTTAGGATAGGTAATTTCTTCGCCAACACAATCAATAAAAAAATAATCATGTTCAGGATATTTCTTTTTTGCATAGCTTAAAACATATAACGCACCTAATGGTGGAAAATAACCATAATCATCGGCTTCTACATAACCTTCACCCTTTTCGTCCGCAAACTCAGGTACCGTATTTTCTGCAGGAGGATTAATTAAAAGTATTTTCAAGCTCTGAAATTTAAAACAGTTTAATAAAGTTAAGTAAAGATAGCTTAAAATCAAATTGTCTTCACCTTTAAAGTATAATAAATATTACTTAAATTTACTATGTGCTAAATAAAATTATTTTCAAATGATATTTAAAGATAAATATCTCTTTCAACAAAAATTCATCTTTCTATTCTTAATTACTACGGTAAGTGTTTTTCCTTTTATATATCTATCAAGATACAATTTACTGCTATCGGATGAATTTATTGCAATGCATTACAGGGAAAAAATGAATCTGATTCAATACATCTATTTTGGATTTAACACATGGACTGGCAGATATACTTCAAATTTTTTAGAAGTTATTTATCCTTTAAAAATTAATTATTTGTTTTACCAGTTAATTCCATTATTTACAGGATTCTTATTGTTTACTTTATTATATTGTATTATTAAAAATTTATCTGACAAGTTGTTGCTTTTTAAAACAATCCTTATCTTTATTTTTATCCTAAATTATTTACCATCTATTGCAGATTTTTATTATTATGTTCCCGCAGTAATAATATATACTATTTCAATCCTAATTATCCTGAGTTGTATTTTTATCTGGACAACTTCGATTCAGGCAAAATACAAGTTTCTTTATTTTATTTTCACAAATATATTGATTCTTGGAACAACAGAACTATATATACCTTTAGTATTATTTTTATCGTTTGTATTTTTAATTAATGCTATAAAAAAGAATGAACATATTATTCTAAATTCAATAAATTTTGGTATAGTTTTAACCATTATTATCCTGCTTCTTTCAATGAAAGGAAATATGCAAAGGTATGGCAGCCAGAAAATAGAATTATCAATTTTCAATTGCATTTCAAATTATTATTTTGCAATAAAACTTTGGACAACAAGATTTCTAATTGTAATTCCATTCATTATCTTATTTATAAGCTATATAAAGAGTAACTCAAATAAGAATCCAAACTATTGTAATTCCATCCAAAACAGCCATATAATCATATTTGCTGCAGGCTACCTGTTAATATTTACACCTCTTTTATTTATAAACATTTTAGACTACAAGCGGATTGGTAATCTTTTTTTTCTATATTTTTTGTTTTTAAATTTTCTTATTGCTTTTAAATATGTACCCAAATTAAGTTTTTGGCAAAAAAATATCAGAATTATAGTAATTTTGGCTACTCTAGTATTTTTTATTTCAGGTAATATAAAAAGAAGTTACGTTGATATAAAAAACAGCTATACCAAAAACTATAGTATTGAACTTAAAAAGAGATATGTTTTTTTAGAACAAAACAAAAATTCTAGTACTTTGGAAATTAAAAAAATTCCAGTAAACGATTATATTTTATCTGTACAAGATGTTAACGTTAGTGAAGATAATGATTTAGCTAAATTAATATACCAACGCTATTATCATATTGATAGTATTATTTTTAAAATAGATTATGAATAAAAATTTACCTAAAATAATTTCATATGATTCACTTAACCAATTTGAAGGTAAAACCATAACTATTATTGAAGGTAAAAATCTCACCTTTTTTAATATAAAACGATTTTATTGGATAAATTATTCAGCACATGAAATTACAAACAGTGAACATGCGCATAAATCTTTGCATCAGATTATTATTGCAATTGATGGTAAAGTAACTATATCTTTAGAATCCACAGATGGTGAAATATTTGAATACAATATACAACGTCCAAATGAAGGCCTATATATACCACCTATGTTCTGGAAGAAAATAAAATACAAAAAACCTTGCGTCTTGCTTTGCCTTGCATCCGAACCATACGACGAAAATGATTATATTCGTAACTACGAAGAATTCAAACTCTTTCAAAAATAGCAGGTATGCGACTCGCATTAGGACAACTACTGATTGAGGGTGGCGAACCGGAACGCAACTTTGAGCGTGCCGAAAAAATGATTCATAAAGCTGCCGAACAAAACGCAGATTTTATTTTATTACCCGAAACCATAGATTTTGCCTGGACGCATCCTGCTTCTTTAAATGAAGCACAGGAAATTCCGGGAAAGTTCAGTGATTTATTTTGTGAACTGGCAAATAAATACAATATTCATATTTGTGTAGGCTTAACGGAAAAAACGGAAACTCACCATTACAATACAGCCATTTTAATTAATGAAAAGGGTGAAATTTACGGTAAACACCGGAAAATAAATTTACTGGAAGTGGAATTTCCATATTATGAAATCGGACAGAAACTGGAAGTATACGATACACCATTTGGGAAAATCGGATTGAATATTTGTGCAGATAATTATAGGGATGCATTGCATTTAGGGCATACCCTTGCCCGCATGGGTGCTCAACTGATTTTATCACCCTCCTCCTGGACAGTAGATTATCATATCACTGAAAACGATGACCCGTATTACGACAAATGGTTTAAACCTTTTCATACGCTCGCATCTTATTATAATTTAGTTGTTGCCAGCACTACCAGCGTTGGTTACATAGTTGGCGGTCCGTATGAAGGTAAAAAAATGATTGGGTGCTCTTTAGCTGTTGACCGGGATGGATTGGTTGCTAAGGGTAAAAAAAACGAATTTGCAGGAGACCTGATAATTATAGATATTGAGTTGCCTGAAAGAAAAGAAAAAGGCACACAAATTGGCAAAATGCTTAGTGGAAAAGGTTATAAATTTGATTGAACTACATGAATAAATCCAATCCTGATAGTTATAGAGAATGTACCCGGTGTGTGCAGGATACTACTGTTCCGGGAATTGAATTTGATAAAAATGGCGTTTGTAACTTTTGTCGCGGTCACGACGAACTCACCAGAATTTTCCCAAACGACGAACGCGGAGAAAAATTCCTCAGCAATTTATTTTCAAAAATTAAGAAAGACGGTAAAAACAAACCTTATGACTGTGTGGTCGGAATCAGTGGTGGAAGAGACAGTACTTACCTGTTATGGTGTTGTGTGAAAATATGGAAACTAAGAGTGCTGGCGGTGCATTTTAACGATGGTTTTGACAACCCGGTAGCCGGTGAAAATATGCTAAAGGCTGTTGAAAAACTCGGTATAAAGCTTATAACCATTACTTCTGACTGGCGCGAAGCCAAAGATTTAAAAATCACCTTCCTTAAAGCATCCACACCCGACTTAAATCTTGGAACGGATATAGGGATTGCTTCCAGT